>JABAYK010000004.1:0-29359 GCA_018609045.1 Flavobacteriales bacterium | reverse complement strand
CCTATGATAAGGTAACAATTTTCTACGGCTTTTTAGCGACTCCAGCCGCAGCAACATTTTATGTTGATGATGTTTTCTTTGGAGGTAACGTAGTAGTTCCCCCACCACCAGCCAAAGCTCAAATAGCTTTACCAATAACATGGAATGATACAGCTAACGTAAATTATACAGTAACAGATTTTGATGGAACCAGCTCAATGTTGGCAGCAGACCCAATGAATGCGAATAACATTGTATTGAAAACAGACAAAAGCGCAACCGGCCAACCATGGCAAGGAACTACCTTAAGCACTCCTGCAGGTTTAGCTTCAGCAATTCCATTTGCGCAAGGAGCTACAACCATTTCAGCAGTAGTTTACTCTCCAGATACCGGAGTTGTAGTAAGGTTAAAAGTTGAAGATTCAAGTAACCCAAATATAAATGCAGAAGTTGATGTAACAACAACAGTAGCAGGCGGATGGGATACATTGTTATTTGACTTTGCCACACCAGTAGCTGCAGCATTAAACTTTGCAAATACCTATGATAAGGTAACAATTTTCTACGGCTTTTTAGCGACTCCAGCCGCAGCAACGTACTATGTTGATGATGTATTTTTTGGAAGTCCAACACCTCCGGCTTGTATAAGACCGGCTATTACTTTAGATACAATATATAGTTGTAACTCAATACATATAAGAGCATTAGCACCTACAGCTTCGTCTCATATGTGGAACGACAATTATACATCTGATTTAAGAGAAATGCTTTTAAGCAATGGAGATATTCAACAATACACAGTTTTTGCAACAAATCAACAAGGTTGCAGCAGTGATACACTAGATGTTGTTTTTAATGCCACAAGATTTGATGAGTATTACACTTTAGTAGCAGAAGACTATATTGAATTAAACAGAAAAAACAGAGTAAATACTGGAGGTATTGGTGTATTAAAAAACAATAATGGTAAAGTTAAATTACTAAAAGCTGCAGGCGTGAATAGCCCTGAAGGTTTTGTTATAGCTGAAAAAGTTGTTGCTTCGAGTTCTGCATTAGTATCTAATGTTAAGTTAAAGAAAGCAGCAATAATTAATGATGCTGTTTTTATGTCAAATAATAACAACCAAGCTAGTTCAGGAACTAGAACTGTTGGGGTAAATCAAACAACTACGATTAACGCAGACAATAAAAACATTGTAATTAAGGCATTCTCAGATGTAACATTAATTGCCAATAACTATCAAGACATTACAGTAATGAAGGGAGCTAAGGTTACATTTAATAGGTCTAACGTAAATGTAAAATCTATTACTCTTCAAAATGGTAGAAATAAGAATTCTAAAACCACTCTTGCATTTAACGGGTCTACCAACTTAATGGTAAAAGATGGAATATCAGTTGGAAGTTTTGCTGAAATTAATCCAACTAATGAAGATGTTTTTATCTACAGTGAAGATGATGTTGATGTAGTAACCAACAATACAGATATAAATGCAAATATTTATGTTCAAGGTGGTAATTTTACTACTGCAGGTTCAGGTTCTAAGTGGTCTAATATCTCAGGCCAAGTAATTGCCGACAGTATTTTAGCTGATGGTAAGAAGACAAATTGGAATTGGAACATGTGTAGCTTTACTGGCCCGGCATCGCCATTTGTTAAAACTACAGAGGTAAAATCTGACGACTCTCAATCAATTACTGAAGTTATTTCAAATGAAATTCAGTTTAGAGTTTATCCAAATCCATCAAATGGTAATTTTACTTTAGAGGCAATTACTGATTTAGCTAAAGACTTTAACTTGGAAATTTATAATATGAATGGCCAATTGGTTTATAGCCAAATTTTTGGAAATGCAACAATAATTAGAGAAAACTTAAACATTGAAAGTTTTGCAAAAGGGTTATACTTTTTAAACTTAAAAGGTGATAATTTTAATGAGCAATTAAAATTAGTTATTCAATAAGTTAGTTTTAGTTTTTTAATATAAAAGCCCTCAGTTTAATTACTGAGGGCTTTTTTTATTTCCCAATTTCTAGGCCTGCATCTAACCAACTAAAGAAATCATTTGGGTGTTTGTTGTTTCTCTCTTTTGAGCGTTTATGGCCAAGCCTAACTATAATTAAATCCTTTTCGGGAACACAAATAATATATTGCCCTAAAATGCCTCTAGCATAAAAATAATCTAGGTTTTTGTAGTTGCCCATCCACCATTGGTAGCCATAAAAATGAACTCTTTCATTGTCTTCTTTATCTAATAAACCACTTGGCGAAACACTTTCTTGAATATACCACTCAGGGATTATTTGGGCTGAGTCTATTCTTCCATTATCGAGATAGAGTTTTCCGAATTTTGCAAAATCTCTAGCTGTAGCAATTATGCAGCAAGATGCTTTTTCATTTCCATTTGGTTCATCAAGTATCCAATAACTTTCGGTTTCTGCCCCAACTTTTTGCCAAATTTCTTCTTGAAAATAGGTGCTCAAAGATTTTCCCGTAGCTTCTTCAACAATAAAGGCGAGTAATTGGGTAGCGCCCCCTTGGTATTCGAAATATATACCTGGCTCTTCAACAACTTGGTAATCGTGCATTAATTGGCGCAAATTTTTACCATAATATGCCTTTGCAGGAAAAGCAAATGGATTAAGATAGTTTTCGTCGAAACCAATACCCGAACTCATTTGAAGCAGTTGCTTGATGGTAATTGAAGCGTGGGGCTTGTCTTTAAAATCTGGTAAAAAATCGCCAATGGTTTGCTCAACACTTTCTATTTTTCCTTGCTGAATAGCAACTCCAACCAAAGCGCTTACAAACGATTTAGCCATTGAAAATGAATTTGAAGGGATATTTTCCGAAAACCCTTCTGCATAGTTTTCATATACTATTTCGTTGTTTTTTATTACCAAAAAGGCAGTGGTTTTAAAATCTTTATTGGCTTCAATTAAAAACTCAGGTGCTTGCTTTATTTCTCCTTCTTTCCAATATTTTGGAATGTTGGTTTTAAGAGTATCATTTGGAAACTTTTTGTAATCTGTTAAAGATGGCCCAAGACGACCTTTAAAAATTGTGAGTTTTAATACATTATAGAAATAAGTGTTTCCTGTAAAAACTAACATTACATGAAATGAAACAAATAAAGAAACTAGGAATGATAAAATGGCAATAACCCGCATAATCAAGAAATTTTCATTTCAAAAATATCGATTAAATGCTTGGTTAGTTTTTGTTGTACGTCTTCTATATTTACCTTTTTGCCAATCTCTTTTTCAAGAGAAGTAACAGCTTTGTCATCAATTCCGCAGGGTACTATATGGTTGAAATAATTTAAATCGTTGTTTAGGTTTAGCGCAATTCCATGCATAGTTATCCAGCGTGTGCATCTAATTCCCATAGCACAAATTTTCCTGGCTTTTTTCTCATTTTCAGGCTCTATCCAAACGCCTGTGTAGCCTTCATACCTTCCCGCTATTACGCCGTATTCAGCCAAAGTTCTAATTACAGCTTCTTCTAAAAACCTAAGGTATTTATGAATATCAGTAAAAAACTCTTCAAGGTCTAAAATTGGGTACATAACCAATTGGCCAGGGCCATGATGGGTAATATCTCCACCACGATTTATTTTGTAAAAGTCAATGCTCTTTTCTTCAAGCTCAGTTTCGCTTAGCAGCAAATTTTCCATTTTACCACTTTTGCCAAGTGTATAAACCAATGGGTGCTCGCAAAAAAGCAAGTAATGATTGTTTAAGGGAATGCTTAAATCTGGGTTTCGTCTAATGGCTAACTTTCTGTTGGCTAGTCTTGCATTAAGTATTTCTTGCAACCTCCAAGCTTTTTTATAATTGGTTAGGCCAAGGTTGCAAACTTTTACGTTTTTCATTTTAAAGGTCTTTCAACCGAACCTTTAAGGCTTCAATAACCTTTACCTCAATGGGGTCAATTTGTTTTATTTCTGCCAAATGAACCGAAAGCCAATCGGCAAAATGAATTAAATATAATGTTTTGGCTAAAGCCGATTTGCCATTTGCCATTAAGTGAAAAACATTGCCGGCGTATTGGGTAACAACCTCATTTAAATATTCCGTTCTTTTTTGGTTTCTGTAAAATTCATCTCCATCCTGAATAATTAAAACTGAAAGGCGGTTTTCTTTGCTTCTCCAACCTACAATTTCGTTGTGGTTTAATTCAGGAATTACATGATGCCAACAAAGCATTTTGGCATTTTCGTTTATTTGTTGCCGAAACCTTTGGATAACGCCATCAAGTCTGTCTTCTCCATACAATACTGGAATTGTTCCGTGCATAGATACCGCCATTTTTTTGGCTTCTAAAGAAGTTGTTTCTTGGTTATCAAGCAACCAATTTCCAATTTCATGTATTTGATTTATTGAGAAATCTGTATTTATATCAAGCAACTGTAAAATATGGTTAAGCTGCACAAAAGGATAACCAAAAGCAGCTCGAGGAGGAAGCCCACCTGGAATAATTACAAACTCAAAATTATTAGAAGTACATTTTTTTTCTAATTCACCACCAGATGTAATCCCAATCAGTTGACAATTGTTAGAAACAGCTTGGTCGAAAACCGAAATGGTTTCTTCGGTATTTCCAGAATAGGAGCAAGCAATAACCAAGGTATGCTGATTGGCAAATCCAGGTAAATTATAGCCTTTGTTTACATGAATAGGAAACTTAGACGATGCTTTTAATAAATCTGATATAATAGTTCCCCCAATGCCCGAACCTCCTAAGCCTGTAATTACAATATTTTGAAAGTTATATGTTTTTGTTAACGAAAACTGCGCAGCAATTTCTGCTGATTCTATTAATTGTTTTGGGAATGATGCTACTAAAATTCTCATTTTTTATTGGTTGATAAATACAACTTTTTCTGTTTTTGAAGTTCCTTCTGATGTTTTGAAATTTACAAAATAAACCCCATCTCTTAAGGCAGATCTTTCAATTAAAAACAACGAAGATTGATTTTGTTGAGGAGAAACCCTAAAAGCTTCAATCAATCTTCCAAATTGATTAAAAATTTCAAAATCTACCCATTGATATTCTTTTTCAAAGATTATATAAAATTGCTTGTCGGTAGGGTTTGGAAACAGGTTAACCTCAACTTCAAGGCTTTTTTTATTCTCTACATAAGTATATTGTGGATTATAGAGCTCAATTATTTTATCATCGTCTGGTTTTACAACCAAAGCTCCATTGGCTTCTTGGTTTGATGTTGCCAAGTATATTTTTCCGTTAGGGCTTACAAACACATCTCTAATTCTGCCATAGGCTAATTCTAGGTATTCTTCTTCGGTTGCAGAAGCGCTTCCGCCTTCAAACCCTTTTACAACACTTATTCTTTTGGCTTTCAAAAAAGAAATAATCAAAGAGTTTTGCCATTCGGGAATAGACTCGTGGTTAAAATAAGCCATTCCACATGGCGCATCTGTGGGGGTCCAAACTAAAATGGGTTCATGAACATTTAGGGTATCACAAATAATTTGCTCTGAGGGCAAGTCACAAAAACCCTCCATTAAGGGCCATCCGTAATTTTCACCTTTTACAATTTCATTTAATTCATCATCGGTTGAGGTGCCGTGCTCGGTTGAAAATAACCTATCACCAACTTTCACCAAACCTTGCGGGTTTCTATGTCCAATAGAATAAGCATAAGAGCCAAAAGGGTTGTCTTCTATTTTTTTTCCATCAACCGAAAGCCGAAGAACTTTGCCTGCAAGTGAATTTTTGTCTTGAGGCAAGCCGCCATCGTAACCGTCTCCAGTGGTAAGAAAAATTGTTTCGTCATCTTCAAAAACTATCCTAGAGCCAATGTGAGAATCGTTACCTGGAATTCTGTAAAGTAAATGTGTTGTATCAACAATTGAATTGCTATTTATTGAATATGTAAGCCTAGTTAACCGAGCGTTGAATAGTTCGGTTGAGTAATGCACAAAAATGTATGGAATTAATGGAAATTTTGGATGGAGTGCTAATCCTTGAAGCCCGGTATTATCAGCAGACTGAAAAACTTCTGGCACTTTATAAATGGTGTCGAGGGTAGGATTATCCTCTTCTGGGTTTAATTTAATAATGTACCCATTTCGTTGAGAAAACCACAAATTTCCATCTGAATCCATATCTAAATCCCACGGGATGTATAAATTCTTGGCAATTTCTCTTGCTTCTACATATGTATTAGCCAACTGAATTTGACTTTGCCCAATAATAGGAATCAAAAAAATGAATAGTAATATTAAAATCCTTCCCATTATTGATGAATAATTTTTTGGACCAAGCTGCTATTGTTTTGAGTTGCCTTCAAAATAAATAGCCCTGCATTCAGGTTTTTAAGACTTATTGTTTCTTCTGGCATCGCAAAATCATTAAAAACAAGCTTTCCAGTTAAATCGTATATGCTGAAGTTTATTTTTCCATGAATATCTGAATTAAAGATTAAACTATTTGAAAAAAGCGCAACTTTAAAATTACTCTCAAGTTTTGTGGAAACCGAAGTGAATAAGCTCTCAAAAACTTCCACAATTAAATCATCATTTGTATTTGGTTCGCCATATAAATCTCTATTTGAGGTAGAGGCAAAAACACGCCCATCAGGCGAAACCAAAATATCTCTTATTCTACCCAAAGGCGCTACATCTAACCTTTTTGAATCTATTACCGAATCTTGATTTTGGTTTAAACTAAAAATGTGAATTGCTTTGTCTTTTAAGGTTGATACCAACAAACTATTGGTTAATGAAGGATATAAGTTTCCACCGTAATAATCCACTCCTGCTGGTGCAATGGTTGGGGTAAAAGCCAATATTGGTTCCTTAATAATGTATTGATTGTAAATAGCTTCGTTGGCTGCCTCTTTGTAGCCACCAACCAAAGGCCATCCAAAATTTCTGCCTTTTTCTAACACATTTATTTCATCATTGCTAAATGGGCCATGCTCAGAGATTAGAATATTTCCATTGGCTGTTTTACAAATGCCTTGAGGGTTTCTATGGCCGTAAGTAAAAATTGGCGAAGCAGGATCTGGGTTATCACTTGGTATTGTTCCATCAAGGTTATACCTTAAAATTTTTCCATTTGGATTATCTAAAAGCTGGGCAAGATTTTCGTTTTGAATATCGCCTAAACAATAGTAAATGTTCGCAGAATCTACTAGAAGTCGCCCCCCCAAATTGGCATTTTTACTAGGTAGTGAATCCACCAAAATACTTTCATTCATGATACTTGGCCCACTTGAGTTGTAAGAAAAAGAAGATATTCTACTCAATATGGAAAAATTATCGCCGTAAAAGCAATAAGCCACATAAATTAGTTTAGAGTTTTTAAAATCATGAGCAAGGCCCAATCCCATTAAACCAGATTGATTTTCTGCAGCAATATCCTGAAAAGAATGAACGTCAACAACAGTTTTATTGCTGATATCAAGAAGTTTTAATTTCCCCTTCAGCTCAGTATAAAGAATGGAATCTTGTCCGACCCATTCCATGTCCCAAATTACTTCTTGGTTTTCTGCAATAGTTTCATATTCTGCAGACTGGCAATACCCAAAAGCTCCGAAAAAAATGAAAACCGATAAAAGGAAGCTATTTTTCATAGGTCGCCAAAATTAAGAATAAACCATAACAGGAAATAACCAAACATGCTGTAATAACTATCTTTGCCGCCCAAAATTTAAATATATGTCTAGAGTTTTTTCTGAGCAAGAACAAGTTAGAAGAGATACCCTTAAAAAGATTACAGCATTAGGAATTGATGCATATCCCGCAGCTAAATATGAGGTAAATGCCAACGCAAAAGACATTAAGGCAAATTATGAGCGAAATAAACTAGACTATAAAAACATAAGTATTGCGGGCCGTTTAATGGGCAAAAGAATTATGGGCAAAGCATCTTTTGCAGAGTTAAAAGATAGCACGGGTCGAATTCAGATTTATATTAGTAGAGATGAAATTTGCCCAACCGAAGACAAAACACTTTACAACGAGGTATTTAAAAAACTGCTTGACATTGGCGATTTTATTGGCGTAAAAGGGTATGTTTTTACAACCCAAGTTGGTGAAATATCAATTCATGTTACCGAGTTAACCCTTTTATCTAAATCGTTAAAACCACTGCCAATTGTAAAAGAAGATGCCGAAGGAAAAGTACACGATGCTTTTACAGACCCTGAACTTAGGTATAGAAGGCGGTATGTAGACCTAGTAGTGAACGACCATGTTAAAGATGTTTTTATCAAGAGAAGTAAAATAATCTCTAGCATGCGTAGCTTTTTTAACAATTACGGATACTTAGAGGTAGAAACACCAATTCTTCAGCCAATTCCAGGTGGAGCTGCGGCAAGACCTTTTAAAACTCATCATAATGCGCTCGATATGCCTTTGTATTTGAGAATTGCAAACGAGCTTTACTTAAAAAGACTAATTGTTGGAGGTTTTGATGGGGTTTATGAGTTTGCTAAAGACTTTAGAAACGAGGGTATGGATAGAACCCACAACCCAGAGTTTACAGTAATGGAAATTTATGTGGCTTACAAAGATTACCACTGGATGATGGAGTTCACCGAAAAAATGTTGGAGCATGTTACCACAGAAGTTTTAGGCAGTAATGAAGTAACATTTGCCGAGAACAAAATAAATTTTAAAGCGCCTTATGCTAGAGTTCCAATTTTAGAGGCTATAAAAACCCACACAGGTTTTGATGTTGCTGGCATGAAAGAAGCAGAACTGAGAGAGGTTTGTAAAAAGCTAGATATTGAAACCGACGAAAGTATGGGTGTTGGCAAATTGATTGATGAAATTTTTGGAGAAAAATGTGAGCACCATTATATACAACCAACATTTATTACAGATTACCCAAAAGAAATGTCGCCTCTTTGCAAAAAACATAGAGACAACCCAGAGTTGACCGAGCGTTTTGAGTTGATGATAAATGGTAAAGAGTTGGCAAATGCTTACACAGAGTTGAACGACCCAATTGATCAATTAGAAAGATTCCAAGACCAACTGAAACTATCTGAGAAAGGAGATGACGAAGCCATGTTTATAGATATGGATTTTGTTAGGGCCCTTGAGTACGGAATGCCACCTACCTCAGGCATGGGAATCGGAATAGACAGATTGGTAATGTTTTTAACTAACCAACAATCAATTCAAGAAGTTTTGTTTTTTCCCCAAATGAAGCCAGAAAAAAAGGCTCCAACAGTAGAATTAAATGACAACGAAAAGTTGGTTTTAGAAATTTTGAAAAAAGAAGGAAGTTTGGAGTTATCCTTTTTAAAAGAAAAAAGCGGATTAAGCAACAAGCAATGGGACAAAACCATAAAAGGGTTAACAAAAAACAAGCTTGCCCAAGTTTCAAAAGTTGACGAAAATCTTATGATTGATCTTATTTAGTGCTTAAATAAGACAAACACTATTAACCAAATTATGAATAAAAAAAACTTAAATTTCGTAAAGTATTGATAATCAAAAAAATGTAAATTTGATTTTTTAATATTTACTTAATGTAGAGCGTTTTATCGTTACTTACATTTGCAGCATCTAAAAAACAAAACTACAAACTATGAAAAAACTTTACACACTTTTAATGTTTGCATTTATTTCTTTAGGAGTATTTGCCCAAACAACAATTTACACAGAGTCTTTTGAAGATACTGTTGGCTATACTTTAAGCCATGTGTTTGATGATGGATTTAGTGATTACAACAAACGAGACAGCGCAGCTTCTTTTAGCTTTGTTAATGCTGTTACCAATGTAAACGGAACATTTATAATTGGCGCAGAGGATACAGATGCTGAGCCTACCAGTCCTTCGGATGGAGTAGTTTCAATCGTTATTGATTCTGTTATGGTTACTGGATTTTCAAACCTTGCTTTTACTGCAGCAATAGCTGCACCTGGAGGTTCAAATTATGACCAATGTACACAATCTAATGGCGATTCTGTTCTTATTCAGGTTAGTATTGATGGTGGCGCCTACCAAAGATTAGGCTTTTTCTGCTCACCAGCTGGTTCAAATCAACCAACCATGTATTTAGATGCAAATGGCAATAAACTTGGAGATATGGGTGAAATAGCACTAACTGCTGCATTAACTGATTTTACTTTTCCAATAGCAGGAACAGGAAATTATGTTAAAATAATGGTTTCTTACAGATTAGATTCAGGAAGTGAAGAGTTAGCTTTTGATAACTTTAGAGTTGTGAGTTTACCTGCAACTTCTTGTGCTGCTCCAACAGGCTTAAGCGCAATAACAGGTTTAAACGATGCAACCTTAACTTGGACAAATGGTTCAGGTAACACTTTATCTAACATTGAGTGGGGAACTGCAGGTTTTTCTCAAGGTTCAGGAACTTTAATTATAGGTTTTAACCAAGGTTCAGGTTCATTAATGTTAAACAACTTAATGATGGGAGCTTCTTATGATTTTTATGTACAAGATTCATGTGCCTCAGCAGCAGGAACTGTTAGCGCTTGGACTGGTCCTTTTACTTTTACAACTTTAACCCCAATCCCAACTTATCAAATTGGCACTGTTACAACTAATGATGCGAACTTTGTTCCAGATTCAATTGGTGTTGTTTGTAAACTAGTTGGAATAGTTACTTCTGCAGACTTTGACGGAAACGCAGGTTATAACTTCACAATTCAAGATGGTACTGGTGGTATATACATTTTCAATTTTGCAGACAAAAATGGTTACCAATCAACTCAAGGTGATGAGATTAGAGTTGTAGGAAATATAAATCAGTTTAATGGTTTAACCCAATTATTTGTTGATAGTATTACATTATTATCTTCTGGTAACCCGCTTCCTGTTGCTCCTTCTGTAACAATGTTAGATGAGTCAACAGAAAACGAATTGGTAAAAATCGAAGGCGCTTATTTAGCAAACCCTTCTCAGTGGCCTACTTCAAACACAACTAGAAATTTAGATATAGTTACTCCTCTTGGAGATACCTTAACCATGAGAATTGATTTTGATACTCATATTTTTGATTCAATTTTTGTTTCTGGTGCTGATACTTTTACAGTAACAGGCGTTGGTGGTCAGTTTGATAACTCTGCACCATTCAATAGTGGTTACCAAATCTTCCCTAGTGTTGATGAAGATATTATGATTACCGGAACTGCCCAATGTGCTAATCCTTTTGGATTAAATGCTATGACAACTGATACCACTGCTACTTTAATGTGGATGAACGGTCAAGGCAACATGTACTCAAATGTTGAGTGGGGTGTTGCTGGTTTCTCACAAGGTTCAGGAACATTAGTTATGAATCAAGCTTCAGGCACATTAATGTTAGGTGGTTTAACTACAGGCCAAGCTTATGATTTTTATGTGCAAGATTCTTGTGCAACTTTGGGTGGTTATACTATGTGGGTTGGTCCGTTTACCTTTACTCCAATGGCACCTCCTTCAGTTCCAATGTATCAAATTGATGTAATTTCATCTACAGACCTTACAACATATTTACCAGATTCAGCAGGAACTTTCTGTGATGTTCAAGGAGTTGTAACTTCAATAGATTTTGATGGAAATAGCGGATATAACTTCACTATCCAAGACCCTACAGGTGGAATATATATTTACAGCCAATCAGATATAGGAACATTCCAATCTATGATGGGCCAAGAATTAAAAGTTAGAGGAACTGTTAGTTCATTTAATGGTCTTACTCAATTCTCAGCTGATTCAATTTGGGTTATTTCTACAGGAAACCCACTACCCGCGCCTATGAGCGTTAATTCTTTAGATGAAACTACAGAAAACGAAAGAATTATTTTTAATGGAGCTTTCTTGCTTGATCCTTGGCCAACTTCTAGCTCTATTGGAAGTGGTGTTAATTTAGACTTTGTATCTTCTACAGGCGATACATTAACCATGCGTATTGATGCATCTGCTTCTGATATTATTGATAGTTTATCAATTACTTCAACAGATACTTTAAGCATTATTGGAGTTGGAAATCAATATGATTTTACTACACCTCCTGATGGTGGTTACCAAATTTTCCCAAGTGTTTATACTGACATTATGGTAAAACCAGCCATCTTATCTAGCTGCAACATGCCAACCAACTTAAGTGCAATGGCAATGGCTACTGAGGCTCAATTAAGCTGGACAACTGGTGGTTCAAATGTTTGGAACATTGAATTTGGCCCTGCTGGTTTTGCTCAAGGTTCAGGTTCTTTAATGAAAGGTATTAATACTAATCCTTATACTTTAACAGGATTAATGAGCTCAACTTCTTACGATTTTTATGTGCAAGATTCTTGTGGTTCTTTAAACTCTAGCAGTGCTTGGGCTGGACCATTTAACTTTATGACAACAATGCCGATGGCAATTCCAACCTACGATATTGCTACAATAACTACAGTTGATGCAAATGGTGAGCCAGATTCATTAAATGTATACTGTAAAGTAATTGGTACTGTATTTACACCAGATTATGATGGAAATAATGGATATAGTTTCTATGTTCAAGATGGAACAGGCGGAATTAATATTTTCAATTTTTCTGACCTGCCTTCTGGCTACCAATCTCAAAAAGGTGATGAAATTAGAGCTGTAGGTACTATATTATTTTACAATGGTCTAATTGAATTAGAAGTTGACTCTATTACAATATTATCTCAAGGTAACTCAATTGGTTCACCTACTGTGGTTACTTCTTTTGATGCATCAACTGTAAGTGAGTTCATCAAAATTGAAAAAGTTAAAATCGTAGACCCATCTCAATGGCCTGCTCCAGGTGATAATGCTAACTTAAATATTGCAACTCCAACAGGAGATACCTTAGTAATGAGAATAGATAAAGATGTATTTATTCAAGATACTATGACTACAGCTCCAACAGGTTTTGTTGATATTACAGGTGTTGGTGGTCAGTTTGATTCACAAGCACCTTACTTTGATGGTTATCAAATCTTCCCAAGAAGACACACTGACATTGTTGATGTTGACCCTTGTCCTGCACCAACTGGTTTAACTGCAGGCAACTTAACCAAAAATTCGGCTGATTTAAGCTGGACTTCTACTAACTCTGGAGCAGTGTTTAACATTGTTTGGGGCGAGGCAGGTTTCTTGTTTAGCCAAGGAAATGTAGTTCCTGGTATTACAACAACTTCTTTTACTTTAACAGGATTAGATGATGATAAAATGTATGAGTTCTACGTACAAGATAGCTGTGGTTCTTTCTTAGGAAACAGTCAGTTTGTAGGTCCAGAAAGCTTCTCTACCTTAATTGATAATGTAACTGATGTAAACAGAGTTTCTGTTCCGTTAATGGCTTTCCCTAACCCTTCTAACCAAGGCGTGGTTATGTTGAACAAAGTTGGAAACTTTATGGTATTTGATGTTTTAGGACAAGAAGTATCTAGAGTTACTAACAACAACAGATTTGATGCTACGAACTTCCAAAATGGAGTTTATTTAGTTAAAGCTGAAAACGGCGAAACTATCAGAGTTATTATTAAATAATAACCCAATAACACAATAATAAAAAAGGCGTTTCGATTATTCGAAACGCCTTTTTTGTTTTTAAACCTTTATGTTAAGTCAGGTGTTTATTTAACATGATAACAAGGGATGAGAATCTTTTAAAAATTAGGCCAGAATTAAATTTGAACTCTGAAAACTCAACCGAATTAGAGCAGTTTCAAAACAATACATTAAGGCCAGTATTAAAGTTGCAAAATCAAGTTTTTATTAATCTATTTAAGGAACACTTATTCGCAACAAAAAGGCAGATTTCAATTTACAACACCAAGGCACAAAAAACCTTAGTTAGAGAAACAATAGCTAAAAACCACAACTTAAGAAATAGCTTTGTTCACTCAGTTATTGGTGTGCTCACCAACGATGAATTTAATTTTTATGTTCAAAATAAAAAAGAAGTTTCCAAACGAATTATCAGCATGGTCCAAAAAAGAATTCAAGACCAATTAGAGCTTTTATATTAACCAAAACTACAGGCTATTAATATTTTCCAAGTAATACTTTGCTTGGGTTAAAGTTTCAGCTTTAGTTTCAGGGTTCATTTTATCCCAAACCCGATACATCATTCCAATTCTTGGGTTATTCTCTAGCTTTTCTCGATGATTATCAAAAAAATTCCAATATAAACTGTTGAAAGGGCAAGCTCGCTCTCCAACTTTTAAATCTTTTTTGTAATAACAGCCCTCACAATAATTGCCCATTTTATTGATGTAGGCAGCAGAAGAAACATATGGTTTGGTGCCCACAATGCCACCATCAGCAAACTGACTCATTCCTCTTGTATTGGTAATTTCTACCCACTCAATGGCATCTATATAAATACCCAAATACCATTGGTCAACCTCATTAGGGTTTATGCCCGCCAATAAGGCAAAGTTACCTGTTACCATTAATCGTTGAATGTGATGGGCATAGGCATGCTCTAAAGATTGTTTTATGGAATGCTTTAAACAATTCATTTTGGTATTGCCACTCCAAAACCAATCTGGCAAAGGGTTTTTATGATTAAAATAATTTAACGAAGCATAATTGGGCATATTCGCCCAATAGACTCCACGCATGTATTCTCGCCAGCCAATAATTTGCCTCACAAAACCTTCAACTTGTGAAATATCAATAGAGTCTTTATTCGCCTCCCAATGTTTTATGGCTGCATCAACAACTTCTTTTGGATGCAACATTTTGGTGTTTAAACTAAACGATAAACGGCTGTGGTAAACGCTCCAACTATTTGTGGTCATGGCATCTTGAAAATCTCCAAACAATGGAAGTAATTCCTCAACAAAATAATTTAGAGTTTCTAAAGATTCCCTTCTCGAAGTTGGCCAACCAAAGTTTTTTGCATCAACTTCACCTATGGTTTTGATGTTCATTTTTTGGATGGAAACCAAAATATCAGTAACATCTTTATTAAACTCTAAAGGCGGCTTTGGAACATGGTTTTTGGGTAACTTTTTTCGGTTGGTGGAATCGTAATTCCATTTTCCGGTAAGTGGTTTATTACCATCTATTAAAATGTTGTAATCTTTTCTAATTTGACGGTAGAAACTTTCCATCAAATAGGTTTTCTTGCCTTTAAAAAATTCACCTAAAACGGCTCTATCAGTCATAAAATGTTCTGAATCTGAAACCTCGCAAGGCAAATTCAATTTTGTTTTTATGCTTTCAAGCTCTTGGTCTAACCGGTATTCATCTGGCAATTGGTAACCCCAACTTTTTATGGAGTATTCTTTTATCAGACTAGCCATGTTTCCTTCAAAGCTTTGTAGGTTTTCGGCATCATCTATTTTGAAGTACTTAATCTCATGACCCTTGCTTTTTAGTTCTTGAGCAAAACTTCTCATTGCGCTAAAAAAACCAATAGTTTTTTGAATATGGTGTGTGGTATATTCCTGCTCAGGTAATATTTCCATCAATACAAATAATACATCAGGCTGAGGCTCTTTAAACCAACTATGGTTAATGTTTAACTGGTCTCCAAGAATTAAGTTTAGTTTTTGAAATCGATTCACGTGAACCAAACAATCTAACTAGGATTTAGGTTTTAATCCTCATCATAAAAATCTCGCAATAATTTGCGGTAAGCAGAAAAGAGCTTAGATTTTGAAACAAAGCCAACATATTTACCATCATCTAAAACTGGTAAATTCCAAGCACCAGAGGTTTCAAACTTGTTCATTACCTCTTCCATGTTGTCTTTTATGGAGATGTGTTCTGGTGCAGAGCTCATGAGTTGATGCACCAATGTATCGTTGTATTGCTCTTTGTTAAACATAACTCCTCTAACATCATTGAGCAAAACCACACCAATAAAGTAGTTTTTTTCGTCTATAACAGGAAATAAGTTACGGTTGCTTTTGGCTATGGCCTTTACCATATCGCCCAAAGTTTGATAAGGCGTAACCGAAACAAAATCAGATTCAATTTCATTTTTCAACTCCATCAAAGTCAAAACGGCTTGGTCTTTATGGTGGGTTAACAAAGCCCCCTTTTTGGCCAACTGCATGTTATATACAGAGTGAGGCACAAAATATTTCACGGTTAAAAACGAAATGGATGAAACAATCATCAACGGAATAAATAGCTCGTAACCTCCTGTTATTTCTGCAATTAAAAATATTGCTGTAAGTGGAGCCTGAAGATTTCCTGCCATTAAAGCAGCCATGCCAATTAGGGTATAATTAGCCACAGAGAAATTGCCCAAACCAATAATGTTTAAAGTGGTTACAAATACAAACCCCATGATGCTTCCCATAAAGAGAGTAGGGGCAAATATTCCACCAACGCCGCCAGCCCCAAAGGTTATGTTTGTGGCAAATGCTTTCAAAAACACCACAGCGGTTAAAAATATCATCACAATAAAAATATTTTCACGGTATCCAATAAAAATGCTATTGTCTAATGTTTTGGCGTAATTTCCTTCAATTAGATTATTGATGGTTTCATAACCTTCACCGTATAATGGAGGCAGCAAATAAATTAATCCACCAAGCATAACCCCACCAATAATTACCCTTAACCAAACGTTTTTTAGCTTATCAAAAAATATTGAGGAATAAGCAAATACTTTGGTAAAGTATACTGATATTAATCCTGCTATTCCGCCAAGAATTACAAAAAATGGAATATCTGTGGTAATAAACGGGTCTTTTATGGTGAAATGAAAAAGAATATCTGAGCCAAATATCCACCTAGAGGTTAAAGCTGCGCCTGTAGAAGCAATTAACAAGGGTATAAGAGAAGCAGTGGTTAAATCTAACATAATTACCTCAACAGCAAATACAATGGCTGCAATAGGCGCTTTAAAGATTGCAGCAAGTGCGCCCGATGCAGCACAAGCAATTAATAGTTTACGTGTTTTGTAATTTACTTTTAGCGCTTGCCCTAAATTAGAACCAATTGCCGATGTAGTAGAAACTGTTGGGCCTTCCAATCCTGTGCTTCCTCCAAAACCAACTGTAATGGCTGAGGTAATGATTGAACTAAACATTTTTTTGAAATGAATAATTCCGTTTCCTTTCGAGATGGCATATAGGGCATTCGGAATACCATGGCCTACAGGTTGTTTAATTAAATATTTTATGATAATTACGGTAAGCAAAATCCCGATGGTAGGCAAAAAGAAAAACAGCAAACTATCTTGGTCATCTGCAATATCAGCAGTTAAAAACCGCTCTACCAAATGCACCGAATTCTTGATGGTTGCGGCAGCTAAACCCGAAAGTATACCTACCACAAAACTGAGTACAAGTGTAAAAACCCTATCGCTTACGTTTTTGGCTCTCCAAATTAAAAACTGTTGTAACGATTTTTTAAATTTTACTCTTTTTTGCACGGCGCAAAGTTGCAATAAGCTATTGAATTGGGGCCAATGAATCAAAAGCATTTGAGTCTGCTTCTATAACTTGATTCTTTTTAATTTGTGAGCTTATTATTGATTGAATCTCATTTAACTTTTTATAAAAAACTGGACTAGCCAAGAATTTGTAATTGTAAGTTTTTTCTAATTCGATACTTGAATAATTTGGGTTTACCAAATAATCTACCAATACTCTGAAGTGAAATATTTTTTTTGCTTGTTGGTTTAAACTGAGCTCTTGAATTGATTTTAACCTATTGTTTAATGCCTGAAGACGGAGAGAGTCATCTTTAGGTTTAGCTTTTAACATCGATATAAGAGAAGCGTATATAATATCATCATAAATAAAGTTCGGGTCTAATTTATTGATGCTGTTGATAAAGTTTTGTTGGAGGATTTGTTGATTAATTATTATTGAATCTGTTGCCCAATTTAGAAAAAGTAAGTTTGCCGCTTGCACTTGAAAAGCCAAAAGTTTTGCATTAAAAAGCAACTCACTTGAAGTGTCTTTTTTCAAAAATGTCTTTTGGTAAGATTCTTTTAATTGTTGCGATGTTGTTTGGTGATTTTCAAACATCAACTTCGGCTCTTCCATTAACTGAGCAATAGAACTTAGGCGGTTTTTTACCTTCTTGTCAAGATTTGTAAAATACAATGATTTGAAAGCTTGATTGCCAAAAAATGAATTTTTGGTTAAGGAGAAATCATTAAAACCATAAACCTGAAAAGTAGAATCATCAATAGTTATTTGGATAAGCTCAACCCGTGGTTTTGTTTTTGAAAAGTTAGCAACACTATCAAACAACTTGGTTTCGGGAATTTCATTAAAAGTGCTAAGGCTTATTGGGTTTCTAATTGAATCTGATACACTAACTTCAGGCTTCAAATCATTAATTTCTGTAGAGCAGCCGAAACTAAAAATCAAGGCAAAAAAGGCAAAACTTAAACTCCCAAATCGTGGTATAAAGAGAGGGACATTTTGTTGGTATTCTTTGTAAGCATTTCCAAACTCTTTCACCAATCTTCTTTCTTCGAACCTCACGCCAATTAGAAAGTAAAGTGTAAAAACAATAGAAAGCAACAAATATTTATCTGTTGGCGAAACCAAAAACCATCCCCAAATAGTCAACATACTTCCAAAATAGAGTGGATGCCTAACTTTTTTATTCCATCCATCAATCACTAAGCTTGAAGCAATTGTTGAGTTGTTTTTTTCAAAACCCAAAAAGTGAGAAAGGCTGTAGTTTTTAAAGCTTTGCTTCATCACCCAAACTCCGTAAAGAGAAATTAAAAGTCCGGGTATTTTCAAAAACCCAAAATCAATGATCAGGTTTGGTTTAAGATTGATGTAAAAGTAAAGCGGCCCAACAAGCGTAATTAAAGCAACTGCATTAAAGAAAAGCCTGTAGTTGGATAACAACTTTTCAAGTGCATTTTTTGCAATAGGCGAAGCTAAAACAGAGTGAATTATCGCGTAAGCAATAAATGAAAAAACAAGTGGTAAAAACTGAGAAAAATACTCCCAATTAAACACTAACTTGATTTAAAATTGATTCGAATATTTTTTTGCCATCAATGTTACCAAGGTTTGTATCGGCGGCACGCTCAGGGTGAGGCATCATACCAAAAACATTTCTATTGGTATTGGTTATACCTGCAATGTTATTTATTGAACCATTTAAATTGGTAAAATCATTCACCAAGCCATTGGCATCGCAATATCTAAACAAAACTTGGTCGGCATCTTCTAAGGCTTTAATTCCTTCGGCATGGTTAAAATATCTTCCTTCGGCATGCGCTACAGGCACCTTAATTACTTGGTCTTTTTGCAGTGCATTGGTTACCAAAGAGTTTGAAGTAGCTGTTTTTAAATAAACATTATCGCAAACAAACAATTGAGAGTTGTTATGTTGAAGAGTTCCTGGTAAAAGTTGGGCTTCGCATAAAATTTGAAAACCGTTGCAAATTCCCATAACATAACCACCTTTTTTAGCGTGGTTTACAACCTCGTTCATGATTGGAGAAAAACGGGCAATTGCTCCAGATCTTAGGTAATCTCCATAAGAAAAACCACCTGGCAAAACAACAAATTCAGCGCCTTGTAAATCATGGTCTTTGTGCCAAAGTTTAACAACCTCAAAACCCATTATCGATTCCAAAACATAAATCATATCCTGATCACAATTGGATCCTGGGAAAGTAATAACACCAAATTTCATTGCCTATAATTTGGGGTCAAAATTAGTTAAAACAAGCTGAAAAGGAGGTTAAACCCAATAGAAATTACAAACAAAATTGAACCATAAAACGTGGCTTTGGTTGGTCTTTGCTGTTCGAAAAAGCTAGCCAAAATTATGCTGCCAGGTATTATTAATAAAAGGAACATAAAAAGCCAATGAGCGCTAAAAAACGCAGTAGATAATAAGCCGTAGAATATTAACCATGTTAATAAGGTTAAGGATTTTCGTATTCTAATTTTTCCGGTTTGGATGGTATTTAAAAACTTTGGGATAGCCAAAACAAAAACAACAAACACTCCAATTAAATAAACCAAAAAACCAATATTAAAATCTTTAAATTTTAAGAGACTAAAGTGAAAATACTCTGATACATTTATACCAGGATGTGGCCTATCAGTTAAAAAGTAAAATAAATACAAGTAGAAAAAAGGCAACAAGAAACCAACAATTGGCATTAACCATTCTCTAAAGCTGAAGTTTCTGAGCAACAAAAGGGCTTGGTAAACCCAAATAAAAAACACCAAACAAGGCAAGTAAAACAAGGAGGCCAAACCTATTAAAAACCCTAAATCAAAAACATCGCCATGAGTTGCAGAGGGTTGGGAAAGCTTCAACATCTTTTGTACTCCAAAAACCAAAATTAATACGGCAAAAACTTGCAAGTTTAATTGATAAACCCACGGTAATGAAGCTACCAAAATAAGCCCAAAAAACATGGGCAAAAAGCCTTTATATTTTAATAAATCGCTGTGGTTTACTACATTGTTAAGCACAACAAAATAAATCACCAGTAACATAGGATTGATAAACAAACCATAAGCTTCAAATCCTATTAAATTAAGGGGTAAAAGACTAAAATCATTTTGCCAAATAGCAGTTGAATCGTAAAATGAAAAAGAGCCAGTTATCCAAACTGCAATAAAAATTATTAGCAGAATTATGAGTGAACTTAATTGGCCTGATTTAAAAATTTGAAACATGGGCTAGCCAAAGCTATATTTATTCAATTAATGATTACTTTTGGGGGCGAAAAATTAAAGCATTATGTGGAACGATTTTATTTATGGAGCTGGTGATTTTTTTACCCAAACCTTCAAAATTTTACCTATTTTAGGCAATAATTTCAATACTCTTTTAATTGCTGTTGGTTTTGTGTTATTGTTCTTTTGGTTAAACGAAATGGCCAAATACAACAAAAAAGCAAAAGAAGAAGGTACGCTTAAATAAGCCCTTCTAAATCGTTTCCTATATCTTTTCTGTTATATTTTCCTTGAAACTTTAGGCTATTTACCATGGTTAAAGCATTGTTTTTTGCTTTTACCAAAGTATTGCCAAAACCAGTGCAAGCAATTACTCTTCCACCTGAAGTTACCAAATCATCTCCATCAGATTTTGTGCCTGCATGAAAATAAATTCCTGCCTGAGCATCTCTAATTCCCGAAATTAGTTTGCCTTTTTCATAATTACCAGGATAACCTCCCGAAACAGCAACAATGGTTAAGGCGGTTTCATCCATTACCTCTAATTTGTAATTTGCCAAAGTTCCTTTTGCACAAGCATCAAATAGCGCAACCAAATCAGATTTAATTCTTGGTATTACAACTTCCGTTTCTGGGTCGCCCATTCTTACGTTGTACTCAATAACATAAGGCTCGTTATTAACTTTTATCAAACCAAAAAAGATAAAGCCTTTGTATTCGATTCTATCTTTGGCTAAGCCATTAATGGTAGGTTTAATTACTTTTTCTTCAACTTTTTGTAAAAACTCTCCTTTAGCAAATGGCACAGGAGAAACCGCTCCCATTCCGCCAGTATTTAGGCCTTTGTCTCCTTCTCCAATTCTTTTGTAATCTTTGGCTTCTGGCAAAATCACATAATCTTTTCCATCAGTTACCACAAAAACAGAAAGCTCAATGCCATCTAAAAACTCTTCGATAACCACGGTGTTACTTGCCTCTCCAAACTTACCTTCGAACATACTGGTGAGCTCTTGTTTAGCCTCAGCTAAATCATCTAAAATCAAAACACCTTTTCCTGCTGCTAAACCATCTGCTTTTAAAACGTAAGGAGGTTTTAGCGTTTCTAAAAAGGCTAAACCTTCGCTTAAGGTACTTTTGGTGAAAGATTGGTAGGCTGCAGTTGGCACGCCATTTCTAAACATAAATTGCTTCGAAAAGTCTTTGCTTCCCTCTAAGGTAGCGCCAATTTTTTTCGGGCCAATAACATTGATGTGATTAAGCTCTAAATCGTTAGCTAAATTATCGGTAAACCCATTAACCAAAGGCTGCTCAGGGCCTACAACAACCAACGAAATATTTTTAGAAATTAGAAACCTTTTTGTTTCTTCAAAGTTTGAAATATTCAAAGAAATATTTTCACCAACTTCTTCGGTGCCGCCATTTCCCGGGGCTATATAAAGTTTTTTGGTGAGTTTACTTTGGGCCATTTTCCATGCTAAGGCATGCTCTCTTCCTCCCGAACCCAACAACAAAATATTCATGGTAAAAATTTATGTGGCCAAAAATACATTGTTGAAGTGTAACGAAGCCCATTTGTTGATTGGATATGTTTAAGTTTCTTTGCCTTTTTACAAGACAATAAAATGGAAACCAAAAATCTACTTTGGACAGGTGGCCTTGACTCTACCTTTAGGCTGTTGCAAATTGTGTTGGAGCTGCGCCAAAAAGTACAGCCATTTTATTTGATTGATGATACTCGTCCTTCTACATTAATGGAGTTGAAAACCATAAAGAACATTAAGAACGAGATTATTAAGCGGTTTCCTGAAGTAAAAAATAACATTTTGCCCACCAAGTTTTATGCTGTGGCTGATGTTGCATCCAATACAGAAATTTCAAACTCGTTTCAACAATTAAAATCGATAAGGCATATTGGCACCCAATACGATTGGTTGGCGAGGTTTTGTTTTGAGCAAAAATTAAACAACCTTGAGTTGGGCGTTATTAAAAAAGGTGAAGTAACCGAGTTTGGCGAATCGTTATCGCAAAGTTTTGCAAGCTTGGTTATTGAAAAAGAAAAGCATCTTTACTTTCTTGATGAAACCAAAATTAAAACAGAAAAAGACCAATTGCATTTTGAAGTTTTTAAGTATTATCATTTTCCTATTCTACACCTCAGTAAAAAAGAAATGTTGGCCAAAGCCTATGAAAATGGGTGGAAAGAAATTATTGATTTAACATGGTTTTGCCACAAACCCCAAAATAATAAACCTTGCGGAAAGTGCAACCCATGCCGAACTGCTGTAAGCGAAGGTTTAGGAAATAAAATTCCGTTTTTTAACCGATTTGTTTATGATGCTAAAACTGTTTTAGGGGTTTATGCTCTTAAGAAAATGCTAAGAAAGGGGAAGTAGTTGATTGTTTTCTATTTAGAAACCAAAAAACTAAAGTCAGTTTGAGTTTCTGCCGCACAACGGAAGAAGTATCGAGAACTATTCAAAAAATCTCCTCATTCCTTGGAGGTTGAGGAAAGGCGAGCAAGCCTGTCTTAAGGCAAGGCAGGGAATCTCTCTAATTTATCAATGATGTCCACTCGAAACTCTTTTGCAAAAAGAGTGAGAAATCCATTTATATTAAAAAACTTACATTTTTAATAAAAAGATTTCTTGCTCGAAAGAATGGGCGGGCTCAATCAAAACAAAAGCATTAACCATGTTTTATTTTTCATTTCGAAATGACTAAATTAAAGTCAGTTCGAGTGCTGCTTTGCAAAAGCAGTGTATCGAGAACTATTCAAAAAATCTCCTCATTCCTTGGAGGTTGAGGAAAGGCGAGCAAGTCTGCCTGACGGCTAGGCAGGGAATCTCTCAAATTTATCAATGATGTCCTTTCAAACCTCTTTTGCAAAAAGAGTGAGAAGTCCATTAATATTTAAAAACTTACACTTTTAATAAAAAAATTTCTTGCCCGAAAGAGTGGGCGGGTTCAATCAAAAAAAAGCATTAACCATGTTTTGTTTTTCATTTCGAAATGACTAAACTAAAGTCAGTTTGAGTTTATGCAGCACAACGGAAGAAGTATCGAGAACTCATCTTCAATAAATAGATCCATCAGTTGGATTGCAGCCTACTTCTGGATGACGAAAAAGAAGGAGATTCCCATTTGCAAGGGAATGACGATTAAAGCTAATTAACCTGAAAAACCCTCAACTCATCAACCCAAATTTTACGTGGTTTTGAGCTGTTTTTTTGCAGGTTAACCTGAAGCTTTTCGCCTTTGGAGATAGTGGTTTTAAACTCAATTTTTGCCCAATTGCCCATGTATTTTATTTTTTGAAAAACAGGAAATGAGTTATACGAGGTTACCTCATTTTGGGGGTTTAACTTTTCTTCAATAATTTGTACTGTTGGGTTTACATCTTGGTTTAAATAATATTGAAATGTTACCAAAACTGTTTGAGCGCTATCATTAGCTTTATATTCAAATAACTTGGTGTATTGGTTCATGCTTGCTTCAAGTGCGCCTTTTGATTTGTTGTATGTTTTAGATGATGCTAGCTCTTCAAAATCATTGAAAAGTATAGTGGTTAAACTCTCTTTGTTTTGAAAATCAGGCTGTGTTAAATCAGCAATTTCTTGCCCAGATATTTGCAATAATTCAAAGTCTTCATTCGATGTTATTAAGTAGGCTTGGCTATAAATTGAGTTTAAAAATCCGCTCGGCTCAAAGTTTTTTTCTTTTACGAGTAAATAGTTTCCTTCAAGTGAAATTGTGGGAGGAATTGAATCTTGGTTGTAAACTAGTTTTAAATTGCTAATGGTTTGGCTAAGCGAAGTCCTACTCATTTGAACACCTAAAATTGGAAGTCCGGTTTGGATGGAAGTTTCGAAGCTGTATTTTAAAATGGCTGAACCTTCGGGGCCATACCAAATATTTTCTGAACCTGTGTGGAAATATGGAATTGGCAAAATGGCATCAAACTCATTTGCATTTACAATTGTATTTTTTTGGTATAAACCTGCCGAAGAGTTTTGTTGGTAAAACGGTTTGCTGTGTACCACATTTACTTCGTATATCATAGCAGAAATTACCAAACCGTAAAAAAGTACTGATTGCCAAAATTTTGACCAATGTCTTTTGAAAATCCACAAAAAACAAGCAATGTTGATGGCGTAATAAAAAATCCAACCAAACCTGCCAATTCCTCTAAATTGCTTTAAAGGCCCGGTATAATCTACCAACCACTGAAGGTTAAGCAAAAACGGAAATCCCATCGCGAAAAGCAATAGCAAAACAGCAGCAATATTGAAGGAGAGCATTTGGCCATTTCCTTTAAACCTTATTTTTTTAAAGGGCAACGAAACCAAATAAAAAACGGTAAAAAGCGAGGCAGGCAAACCCGCATAAGCAATTCCCTCCCACGATACATCTCTAATTTGGGTAATATTATGGTTGATGAAAGTACCAAGAGGTTTTCCAACTGGCAAAAAAATACTTTCCCAAAAAGCACGGTAAGCCAAAAATCCATACGGACTGTTAGGCCTATCGGTTACAGAATCGGTTAAGGCCAACCAAACCTGTAACAAGAAAAAAGGCAATACTATTTGGCCTAAAAAGCTAAAGAAAAATTGTTTTGGAAGCGGTCTTTTGGGCGTTAAGAAATTCACCAAATGAGCCAAAGCCGATCCAAAAGCCATTAAAGCAAAAAAGTAAAAATGAATTAGCGAAATGAAAGTTATGGAGAACCCAATAACCAAGTCTTTTTTATACGAAGGTTTTTGCTGTTGCCACAACCAAAACCAAATGACTAAGGGTATTACAAAAGAATACGCCAAAGCATAATGGCCCGAAATTCTAAAAATTTGTGGCGCCAATAACGCCAAAAAAACAGAAGCTAAAATGTTTTTCCAGCCGCCAACTTTGAGCCTTTCGAATACAGCTGAAAGAATTAAAGCCGAAATAGGTATACTTAAAAACATCAAAAAATTTAAAATCCCAACAGTATAGCTTGAAATATCAACTATGTTGGTTGATATGAACTTGATGATGGCCGAAATAAGTGGTTGGGCATCGGCAAAAACTATTTGTTCGCCATTGGGGTAATTCATACCACCAAAGCGACTGTAGCTTTCGTCGAATAGTATGTGGTAAAGAGGAGTGTAATAGTTTTTTAAACCATCAAAGTAATCGCCAAACAAAAAGCTATTCGGACTCAATATTACTTCGTGGTGATACATTAAAATCACCAAAAAGGAAATTACAAAAGCAAAATACTTGGTTAGTTTATGTAAACCCAAATTTTAATTTCTAAAAAACAAGCGGGCAAAGTTAATTGATTCGCCCATGAGCACCTTGTAATTCATTTTGCTAAAAACCACATCGGGCCTTAATTTTACGTTTACTGGGTCAACTTTTAGGTTGAGGTTTTTTTGGGTTACCATTTTTACAAATTCTAAATCGAATAAAAAGCGGTTGATGGTAGTTTGTAAAAACACTTGCTTACCTTTTTGGTTAAAGCCTTTTAACCCGCATTGGGTATCGGTAATAGGAAGTTTTAAAACACTTTTTAAAACCCATCTTAAAAACTTAGAAATTAACCTTCTTACAAAAGGTACTGTTTGGTAATAGTCAGCTTTGCGGGTTCCTAAAGCTACATCGTTGCCAGATTTTAAGGAGTTGTAAATGGCAATAATGGATGGAATGGTGTAAGGAAAATCAACATCAGTAAATATTTGAAAATCACTATCGGCCTCAATGGCCCCTTGCCTCAAGGCATAGCCTTTGCCTTGGTTTTTTGTATAGCTTACAATTTCAATAGGCAAGTTACTTTCTCTAAGTATTTTAAACTTTTCAGGAGTTACTCCAGTTGAACTTCCATCGTTAACCAAAATTATTTTTAATGGAACTCCTTCCATACTTCGCTCAATTTTCTGAAATGTTCCAATTATGATGTACTCCCATCCTAAAGGAGGGTTAAAACATGGAATAATTAAATCTAACGAGGGAAGGTTACTCAAAACGCTAATTAGGTTGGTTTGCGAAAATCTGAATTAATTGAACAAATTGTATTTTAAAATGCAATAAATGGCTCTAAATCCGTCTTTCCAATTAATTTTTTTTCCTTCTTCATAAGTTCTGCCGTAATATGAAATGCCAACTTCATAAATTCTGATGTTTTTGATTCGGGCAAGCTTTGCA
Organism: Flavobacteriales bacterium; assembly: GCA_018609045.1. Classification (GTDB taxonomy): domain Bacteria; phylum Bacteroidota; class Bacteroidia; order Flavobacteriales_G; family Salibacteraceae; genus JAAZVO01. The sequence continues at coordinate 2,614 of JABAYK010000004.1, read as the reverse complement.
GTAATTTCAGGTTCAAAACCGAATCTTTTTTCTATTAGGTTTAACGATTTGGCCATTTTCGAATCTATCAACTTATAACATGTTTCCATATCGGTAAGGTTAAGGTTCGAAAACATGTTCGACAAAAAGGTTAAAAAACCATTCCCGATGGAGTGCCAAAAAAATAAAATTCTGTGTGGTTGGTTACCCATAAACCTTGAACCATAAACTACATCAGCGTTGCCTTCAACAATAGGTTTTAGCAACAAATTGTATTCACGCGGATCATATTCTAAATCGGCATCTTGCACAATTAGGTAATCTCCAGTAGCCAACTCAATGGCTTTATGAAGAGCTGCACCTTTGCCCATATTTTTCGGCTGTTTGTGATAAACAAAATTTTCTTCAGGGTGGTTTTCAATGTACTTTTCAATAGCTTCAAAAGTGCCATCGGTAGAGTAATCATCAACCAAAATAATTTCTTTTTGGATGTTGTTGATCAGCTCAACATCCAAAATTCTATCGAGAATTAAATGAATTGTTTTTGCTTCGTTAAAAGCAGGAATAAGGATGGATAATTTCAAAGTAAAAAATTAAAATGTCATTTCAGGAATTTCTCCCTCAACTATTAACCTTCCTTCGGTTTTCGAAACTATTTCTTCTACAGAAACACCTGGTGCTCTTTCTAAAAGTTTAAAACCATCGTTTTGGGTAACTTCTAGAACCGCAATATCGGTTACCACCATTCTTACACATTGAACGCCTGTAATTGGTAACGAACACTTTGAAAGTAATTTCGATTCTCCTGCACGGTTAGTATGTTGCATGGCTACAATGATATTATCGGCACTAGCCACCAAATCCATAGCGCCACCCATACCTTTTACCATTCTTCCCGGAATTTTCCAGTTGGCAATGTCTCCATTATCAGCAACTTCCATAGCGCCTAAAACAGTAAGTTGAACATGGCCCCCTCTAATCATGGCAAAGCTTGTAGCTGAATCGAAAAACACCGAGCCCGGCAAAGTGGTAATGGTTTGTTTACCTGCGTTAATTAAGTCAGCATCTTCTGTACCTTCTTCTGGAAAAGGTCCCATGCCTAACAATCCATTTTCAGATTGTAAAACTACATCCATTCCATCAGGAATATAATTGGCAACCAAGGTTGGGATTCCGATTCCGAGGTTTACATAATATCCGTCTTTCAGCTCTTTGGCAATTCTTTGTGCTATTTGGTCTTTGGTGAGGCTCATGGTGTAAATTTAAAAATTTTAAACTAGGGCTCTAATGTATATAATCGAAGTTTTAGGTTATTTATTTCAAGCGGAAACTTTTCTTTGTTCCAAAGGTAAAAACCTGCTCCTTTTGGGTTTTCAACCGAGGGAATATACATGCCCAATTTTACATTATTTTCTGGCGGATTTAGCATCATGTCAAACCCATAAACTTCGTAATAAGTATTGGCTCCTGCCGATGTTTGGTCTTGCGAAACCATTACCATTTCGCTCGGAAAACTTTCTCTTTTTATTTCACCTTCAACAGATAGATAAATGTGTTTTCCTGCTAATGAGTCAGAAATGTTATTCCACAAAGTAATAAACTCATCTTCAGTTTTTCCTTTTTGGATGGTTTTTTCGGCAAGTAATTTTCTTTTTAAAAGAGATTTTCTTTTCACTAGAGATAGTCCTGAAATTTTATCAAAAAACTCAACTTCATAGTAACTATTTAATTGAGGATAGCGATCTAGCAAAACCAAATGAAAATCGGCAATGGTGTCAGTTTTGTTTTTGTACCGTTGTAAACTAGGAAGTTGAAGGTTGACTGCTTTACCTGCTTGTCCCCAAACCGATTGATGAATTATTTTTCCTGCCATAGTTGGGAGGGCTTCATTTTCTTTAATAAAGGTTTCAATAGTTTTTACAAACGTTGGGTGAATATGGTCGTGTTTCCAAAAAATTGAATGGCTTAAATTAAGGTTTGCCATCAACATAAAAGGAAACAACATCGCCATTAAACTTAACCCAGATTTGGCCAATGTTGGTTTTATATAATGTTCAACTTGGGTAAAAAGACTTAGTACAAAAACTGGGTAAAGAAACAAGGCTGCTCTGTCTTCAGGAAAGTTGATTCCCAAAACCCAATTGGAAACAAGAATAGCCGAAACCGAAACCAACAACAAAAAAGGAAAAATCATCCAAGGGTTATTCTGTAGGTTTTTTATAGTGAGTTTTTTAGAAAGTTGGATGCCAAAACCTATCAAAACCAAAAGCCCTAAAATGCCAATTACAATTTGAACCAAATTACCTTCAACAAGCAATAGCTCTTTGGCCAATGAGTTTATGGTGAGTGCGAAAAAACCTTCATCGCTGCCGTAATAAAGTTTTCCTTCGCCTTGCAATTGAAGACCATACCATAAAACAAAACCTAAAGTCAATATTATTAGCCCAATAGGTGCCCAACTAGAAGCTTTATTTTGCTTTGAAATTACCATGACTAGGCCTAACAAAACCAAAATACCACCGCCCACAAAAATTAGGGTAAGGTTGCTCAATAATGCGCCAACAATTGCCAAACTTATTACCCAAAGCCATTTTGTAGAAAGTTGTTTTTGAAACTTTACTAAACCTAAGAGGCT
>JABAYK010000128.1 GCA_018609045.1 Flavobacteriales bacterium | reverse complement strand
AGCTAAAATTGGATATTTGGAAAATAATATGCAAGAAGAATCCAATAGAGAAAATGTTGAGAAGCATTTATTAGTATTAAGAAATGAAATAAGGAAAGAACTAAAAATTACTTCTGATATTACTTTTGAATCCTTAGATTTTTTAACTTATGAAAAGGTAAATAAAACCATTTTGAATGAGGTAAAAGACTATTTAAATAGGCTAAGAAAGTATTACACAAGAATGTATAATTATGAGCTAGACCAGAGAGATCAAGTAATTAATAATATTTCTAAAGCAACATCTCCACAAGAGCTTAATCAACTGAAACTTAATTATTCAAACAGTAGTTTAACAAGTTTAGTTACAGATGAAACCGAACTAAATAGGATTATTGAAATTGATGGAGAGTTAATTCAACAACAAGACCCAATATTTAAAGATGCCAGCGGAATAAGAGGTCATTTTTATGCTCCTAGAAAACAAATTTTCGGAAACTTTTACGATACTTTTTGGGTAAACATCTTGGTAATCTGGGCAATGACTTTTACCCTTATGGTAACTTTATACTTTGATTTCTTTAGAAAATTAATAAACATTTTTGATAGATAAATTCAATTAAACCTTTAAAAAAGGCCGCTTAGTTTATAACTAAGCGGCCTTTTTATTTGAACCTATATTCTTTTATTTCTTTGCTTCTATCTTTTCATTTTTAGATAACTCATTGGTTTTAACGCTATTTCTGTTTAGTGGAATTACCCCCCAAAAAACAACAATTCCTGCTAAAATCAATAATGATTTAGAAATAGCAAAAAGTTTATTCTCAGAAGTTTTGTAATTTCTTATTGTGTAAAAAGGTATAAATACAAAAACTAATAAACTAAAGCCAAAGTAAGAAAGTAAAAGAGAACCAGGCCAATGCATTATTTTAAATAGTGTGGCTAGGCCAAGAATAATTGCTGAAAAATAACCAACACTTACACTAATTTTTTGATTTAGGTTATTGCCTTTTTGCATTTCAGAAAATGCCATAAAAGGAAAAACAATAAGACTAATAAAACCTATGCCCAAAACAAGTAAAATACTTGCTCCTGGAAAATTATTAATTTTAAATAACACACCTACAACAATAAAAATTGCAGAAATAATTCCGATTATAATAGTTACTTTTTTCATTTTTTGTAATTTTAAAGTTAATAAATAAAGGGTGGCCTCCTGGATTTCAGAAAGGTTTTGGAGACCAAATTCTTGGATGGATAATGTTAGGGATTTACCGAAATCCAAACCATTATCCATTTTTTAACACAAATGGTCTAACAAATCAATTTGAAGAGATTCAAGCGTGATTTTATGATCAACTAATAAATCATAAATTTTATCTACTTGGTTGCTACTTAGAGAGGCCATAACCCGATTTTAAATTTGGATCTAAAACGTGTTTAATCGTAACCATAAAATCTAGAAACTCTTCTACTAAATCCTGAGCAATTGTGCTGCCATCAGAGGTTAGTTTGTAATACTTTCTTACCCGCTTGCCAATATTTTCCAAGTCGGTAGTTACCACACCTTCGGCTTCAAGTTTATGAAGCAAAGGGTACAAAGCTCCCTCGGTAATATTTATTTTACCTTCAGTTAACTCCTTTACCCTTTGTGTGATTTCATATCCATACATTCTATTTTGTTCCTGTAACAATTTTAAAATGATAGGTTTTAAGGTTCCTTTTAATATTTCTTTTGAATACATAAGGCAAATATACATAATTTTCTTATGTATAGTTGTTTTATGTATAAATTTTATTAAAATGCTGAAAATGAAATCACAAAGAAAATGAACATTGAGTTTTTGACATAAAAAAAACCCTTTTGAAACATCAAAAGGGTTTTTTATTGGGCGGAGAGAGAGGGATTCGAACCCCCGGTACCTTGCGGTACAACGGTTTTCAAGACCGCCGCATTCGACCACTCTGCCATCTCTCCGCTGCAAAAGTATTTTTAATTTTCATTCTACCAAGCCTACCGTTTAGAAAATTCAAAAAAAAATTTTCAAATACAGTATTTCGATTTTGTAAATTTGTTTTATGCGTAAATTTTTATTGTTGCTTATACCACTATTATTTGCTGCAGTTGGCAATGCAAAAAAGTTGGAAGCTTACTTCGCTTACTCTACTTTTTATTCTTCTGAATCTGGACCATATATTGAGACATACTTAAGTGTTGTTGGTGGAAGTCTTTTACACAAAGCAATTGAGAATAATAAATTTCAGGGAAAACTTGAAGTTATTTATATTTTTTACCAAGAAGATGAGGTGAAAAATTTTAAGAAATTCAACCTTCTATCCCCTATTTTAAATGACACTTTAAACTATTCTAATTTTCTAGACCAACAAAGATTGCAGCTTCCTAACGGAAAGTATATGCTCGAAATTCAAATAACAGACCTAAATTCCACTGATCCAAAACCAGTTTCATCACTTCAAGAAATTGAGGTTAATTATTCTGAAGAAAAAATTGAAATTTCGCAAATAGAGTTTGTAGAATCATTTAAAAAAGTTGAAACTCCAAGCATTCTGACTAAAAGTGGAGTTGACATCATTCCATATGTATCAGATTTTTATCCTGACAACTTAAACAAAATAAAATTCTACGCTGAAATTTACAATACAAAAAAGCTTTTGGGAGAAAATGACATGTATCTTTTAAAATACTTTATTGAAAGATATGAAACAAGTTCGCCTATTGCTTCTTACAATGGTTTTATTAGACAAAATACAAGTGAAGTAAATGTAATATTGCGAGAATTTGATATTGAAAAGCTAGCCACCGGAAATTACAATTTAGTAGTTGAAGTAAGAAATAAACAAAATGAAATTTTGGCTTCTAAGAGTTCCTTTTTTCAAAGATCAAATCCTGATATTAAAATCTCTATTGACGATTTGGCCTCCATTGACTTATCAGCAACATTTGCAGAGGGATTAAACAATAGAGATACTTTAAATGAATATGTAAAATGTCTGAGACCAATTTCTGATCCTTTGGAAAGAAATTTTGTAGACAATAACATCAAAACCATTGATGATGATATGCTTAAAAAGTTTTTTTATTCGTTTTGGTATAAACGAAATGAGTTAACTCCAAGTGTTGAATGGAAAGAATATCTACAAAAAGTAAAAAATGTTGAAGAAGAGTTTGGAACCCAAACAATGAGGGGCTATGAAACTGACCGTGGAAGAGTCTACCTTCAATATGGTCCACCAAACCACATGACTAAAAGATATAGTGAACCTAGCTCCTACCCTTACGAAATTTGGCAGTATTACAAAACAAACATAAGATCAGACTCAAGGTTTGTTTTTTATAACCCCAATTTAGGTTCAGATAATTTTGAGTTACTTCACTCTAATGTTTATGGCGAATTAAGAGATTATAGATGGCAGGCTAGGTTACAAAAAAGAAATGACCAAAATCCAGACTTAGATTCTGATAGAAGCTCTGACCACTTTGGTGGAGAGGTAGATAACTTTTTTGAAAACCCACGTTAACCTTTCCTACAAAATATATATTTGGCCAAATTTTAAGTTATCGAACCCAAGAAAACCCCAAAAGTTGCCATTGTTCTGTTAAGTTATAACAGTAAAAAATTACTAAAAGATTTTTTGCCGTTAATCATTAACTCAACCCCAAATTCTCCCGATTATGAAATTTGGGTAGTTGATAATGCCTCTGCAGATAATACTTGGGAGTTCTTAGATGATAACTTCCCTGAAGTGAAAAAGCTTAGGCTTAAAGTAAATAAAGGCTTTACAAATGGCTATGTTGAATCTTTGGCTCAGATTAATGCAAAATATTACGTTTTAATTAGCTCTGATATAGAAGTTGAAGGCAATTGGCTTTTACCTCCTATTGAAATGATGGAAAAAAATCCTGAATTTGCCGCCATACAGCCAAAAATTAAAAGTTATAACAAAAAAGAATTGTTCGAATATGCAGGAGCTTCTGGAGGGTTTATTGATTATTTAGGTTACCCGTTTTGCCGAGGTAGACTTATTAACCATTTAGAAGAAGATAAAGGACAGTATGAGGAGCCAATTGAAACTTTTTGGGCATCGGGAGCATGTTTGTTTATTAATGCAGAATTATATCATAAAGCAGGAGGATTAGACAACGACTTTTATGCTCACATGGAAGAAATTGACCTTTGCTGGAGGCTTAAAAATATGGGGTATAAAATTGGAGTTTGCCCAAAATCTGTAGTATATCACATGGGAGGCTTTATCATTACCTACGGAAGCCCTTTAAAAGTTTTTAGAAACCATAGGAATAACCTGATAATGTTGCTTAAAAACATGAGTTTTTCGGAGATTATTTGGAAGATACCTTTGCGTATTGCGCTTGATGCTCTTACTTTTTATAAAATGGTATTTGATGGTGAAATAAAACCTGCAACTGGAATAATAAAAGCCCACTGGGAGTTTTTTATTTATTTACCTAAATGGTTTGCCAAGCGACAAAAAACCAGAAAACTCTTTGCTAAATTACCCAATAAATATGGCATAATGCAAAAAAGTATTGTTGCCGCAGTAATGTTAAAAGGCAAAACCAAATTCAATGAGCTTAATTTTAAAACCAAATCGATTGGTTAGTGTTTTATTTAATATGAAACATTTGTTTTTTATTTTTCTAATGTTTATCATCTCTAGTTGTGGTATAGCGCAAACTAAATCTACCTCAAAAAATACTGAGGCTAAAACCTTTGAAATTTCCAAAAGCGAAGAAGAATGGAAAAGTCAACTTTCGGAGGAAGAATATTATGTTTTGAGAAAAAAAGGTACCGAAAGAGCTTTTACTGGTAAATTTTACGACCATCACCAAGATGGTATATATACATGTGTTGCATGTAATACTCCATTATTTTCATCAGAAACAATATTTGAATCAGGGTCTGGTTGGCCTTCGTTTTTTGATGTAATGGATAAATCGAATGTTTTGATAGGTGAAGACAATAGTTTTGGAATGCAAAGAGATGAGGTTGTTTGTGGAAAGTGCGGTGGTCATTTAGGCCATGTATTTAATGATGGTCCAAAACCAACAGGATTGCGCTATTGCATTAATTCGGTTTCTTTAAATTTCACAAAAGCAAAAGACTAGTTTACATATTTTGAACTAGTTAGCGTTTTCAAAAAAGCAATTAATTGTTGCTTTTGGTCTGCATTAAATTTCATGGGTTTAAGCTCACTTTTTGAGCCAACTTCTTCCCTAATGCTATAATGCTCAATAACCTCTTCCAATGTATTTATTCTTCCATCATGCATGTAAGGAAATGTAATGGCTACGTTGCGCAAATTGGGTGTTTTAAACTTACCAATATCAGATGAATCTCTTGTAATTCTGAACCTTCCTAAATCAGAAATATTTTCATTAAAACCCGTATTATAATACTGCTGATTTGTAAAGTTAATTCCATTATGACAAGAAACACAATTGGCCTTGAACAGATTGAAACCTATTAATTCTTCCATGGTAAAATCTGCAGTTTTTTCAAAAATTACCTTGTCATATTTTGTAGAAAAATCAACTAATGTTCTTTCGTAAGCAGCTATTGCTCTGGTTAAACCAAAAACATCCGGCTCATTGCCAAAAACTTCGTAAAAAGCAGAATTGTAAAACTCATTATTTTTTAACCTCTCAACAGCTTCTGCAACTGATAGATTAAACTCAAAATGGGTTTCAAGAGGAACTAAAACTTGTAATTCTAAAGATTTTACTCCTCCATCTTTAAAGAAATTTTTATTGTAAACTGTATTTATTAAAGAAGGAGAATTTCTAAAACCTATTGCATTTTCATCTCCTTTTGGAAGAGCAATATTTTGCGAAAAAGCTAAATTTTTATTATGACAAGATGAACAGGATAAATCATTGTTTTTTGACAAAATTTTATCTTGAAAAAGCATTTTTCCGAGTTCAACTTTTTCAAAAGTTAATGGATTGTCTTCAGGAATAACAGGTTTAGGAGCCCAAGCTGGCAACTCAAAAATAAACGGGCTAACACTTTTTTCTTGTATTCTTTCAGTTGCATATTTTTCACAAGAAGAAAGTACAGTAATAAAAAAGAATAAAAATCCTAATTTTTTCAATCTATTACTTTAAATGAATTTGATAGATTAACAAGAAACCTTTCAGCCAAAGCTTCATTATCATCGGTGTGTGTTTGCCCATCAATTTTATAATTTATAGTATCTGAAGGTTGGTTAAATAAATCCATTACATCAATTCCAAGATTTAAAGCATCTTGTTTTCCTAATATGGTGGAAATATTTATAGTTATTGGGTCTACATTTTGGTAATACTTATCTAAACCTACGTGGTAAAAGAATGCTTGGTCTGCTGTTCCATCTTGGTTAGCATCTA
>JABAYK010000154.1 GCA_018609045.1 Flavobacteriales bacterium | reverse complement strand
GGTATAAGCACGGCACAGCTTAATGATAATTCCTGCAAAAGGTAAAATAGAAGTGTTGTAAAAATCGCTACTCAAAACCTGTTTTACTGGTTAGTGGCTTAAGTTAAAAATTATTACACCTTGAGATATTTTTTTTTGAATAATCTTTTTTTAAGATTTTTAAGGAGCCTTCAATCTAGCTAATATCCAATTAATGAGGTAAGACTCATCTACAATTGTCCAAGAGTGACAATTTCTATTTCCGTTTCTATCGAAGCCTTTTCCGGTTGTAGTTATCAATTCAATATCTGGATGATTATTTAGTTTTAAGAAATTGTATAGCCCTGCAATGTCAAATGAGTTTATGTCGTATTAAGTTGCACCTCTCTCTTTTATCCACCAATCGATGTCTGGCTCATGAAAAAATAAGGTTGATATTTTTAGTAAAAACTTGGCATTTCCGCCAGTTGAATCGGTTTGAGAAAATACTGAGCTATTGGTATAAGATTTAAGGTTAGTTTCAGGAGTTCCATCAAGTTTTTTTGGAAATACATTGGTCATTAATTCGGCTTCCCAAAGCATTCCATCTTTAAAATTTGCTTTATGGGTAAATGCAGAGTTGTAAAACAAAGTATCCCTCTTTAGAGGTTTTACCTTCTTCCAATAAAACACTTCCCTTTTTTACAGAATGGAAAATATCTAAATCGATTAAGGCTTTCTTTTCTTCATCGTTTAGCGGAATGTATTTGGAAATAAAGTCGAATAGTAATTGTTGCATTTTTTTGGCTATTAAAAAGCTAATAGGTTATGGTAATTTACGAAGCATCATCGTTGTAATCAGAAAATTTTTGATCATCATCATAATAGAAAATTCTTACTTGGGCGGTATCATCTAAAAAATTCAGCCGGCCAATTTCTACGCGATTTATGATAAGGCCAGTTCTTCTTTCCAATTCAGCTTTTAATTCATCTTGTTTAGAGATATCAATAAGTTTTATGTTTTCAAATAAAATTGATTTTCGGGTTTCATGCTTTAGTAACCATAAGTATTCTAAAGAGTATGTCATGCCCAAAATAAAGAGGTTTACAATGGCTAATTCTGTCATAGATATTTTATTGGAGGCCAAAGAATTAACTACGCTTAATCCTATCACAATAAAAAGATAGGTCATTTCTTTAATTTCAATTTGGTTTGTTCGATACCGAATTATGCTGAAAATAGCAAATAATCCGAGCCCCATACCAGTATCAATATCAAGCTTTTTTAGTGAAAAACAGATAAAAAAAATGATAAAGCCAAGCAGGTAATAGGTAAACAAGTAATCTTTTCGCTTTGTTATTTTGTAGTAAATGAATCTTACTATTATCGTAATAAACACAAAGTTTATGCTCAGGCGCATTAACAATTTGTATACGTCGTCATCAAACCAATTTATATTCATAAGGCATTAATTTTATTAAGTTGAATAATTTTCTTTTTAAAGCGGTTGTATTTTACTTTTTCTATTCCGTGGGTTTTGATTAACCCAATGCAATATTTACTTACGTTATATGATTTTATTTGGGCATCTTTCAACACCTTGTAAATGGGTGTTGTTCTAGACAAAGTTGGTTGTTTTAATTCAACAATTACCACGTTTTTTAACCCAGAATTAAACTCATGATATTTAAAATTTACATCAATATCAAAGGTTACTCGCTCTACCGAGTGATTAGAAACTAAAGTTATTCGTTTGTAGTGATTGGTTAATTTTTGTTTTAATTCAGTTTGGTCAATATTGGCCTCTTTTAAAAACATTAAATCTTCAGGACTTAGGATAAAATTATTGTTGTTTACCTTAATTCTCTGCTTATCAATTCGGCCGTTTTGCTTGTGTTTAACTTCTAAGAAAGTGAGGTTTGATTCTACATAATTTCTAAAACGAACTTTGTACCTATTTTTTCTTCCTCTATGATGCTCATGGTAGAAATAAAAAGAATCGGTATCAAAATAAACTGTTTTGTAGCTCGGGGTTAAGTTTCCTAAAATAGAAACAACTCTATAATCGTTTTTTATTTGATTTAAAATTTCAGGCAATTGCTTGGCAGAAAGTATAAACTTGCTTTCTACCCTGTCCATCAGTTTTACGCCATTCATTTCTTCTAAACTAATTTTAGAAAAGGCTTGAAGGGCATTATTTATACTGTTAAAAGACATTTATAGGATCAAGAAAATTTGTTAGCAAGAATAATAATTGAATAAGAGCAAAATGGTATTAACATCTAAATTATTTACCACTTAGACTAAAAATAATTAGAAATCCTTCGGGAGGCGAAATTAATAGCCCAAAGCTAATTACCTTCTAAAATACGATAAGCCTGTTGCTATTTTCGTTGATAGTATTTCGTCACCGTTTCATTCCATTTTGTTTCGAGTTCTTGTTCTGAAAGGTTTGTTATAGAGCAAGCTGCTTTGATAATTTCACTATAACCTTCAGTGTTTGCTTGCATTAACTGAATTAAGCCTTCATCGCCAAGTTGATTGTAGATGAGTTCACAAATTGCAGCTCCGGCAGGATAGGCCGTTTGGTAGCTGTTAAACATTTCGGTTTGAGACACTACAGATTTGAAATTATATTTTTCTGAGTTTTCTTTTACATCTTTTGCAAGCTTGCTCATGATGGAACTGAATTCTTTTAGATCTTCTTTGGTTCCAAGAAATGTGGCTAAACCTTCTTCAACTACATGACCTCTATTTGGGTTTTTGGGCAACAGTTTATGAACAAATTCGTGAGGGTAATACTCATTTCCCTTAGCCGATAAAATGATGCTTTCGCGGGCTTTTCCTGTGGTTATGCCAACAAAGTAATAATCGAAGTTTTCGAGTAATCCCATATCATCTATACTGCTTGAAACATAGTAATTGAAATACTCATTGAAATTTGGGTTAAACCTTTGAATAATTTCAGCAAAAAATTTTTGACCCAGCTTGGCTTCTTCAACATCAATTAGGTGATTAGGTGGAAATATGTATTCAATAAATCCAACCTTTTCAGTTGACCAACTTTTTGAAAGTTCTACTATTAAATTTTCAAAACCCAGTTTCCATTTTCTTTAATGGCATTTAATTTTTGTATGCACCAAACTTTTGAGCCTGCATATTGCGGGTTTGTGGTTGGAGAGGAGAACAACACCCTAATTTGGTACTTTTCGCCAATAGGCTCAACTGACATTACAAAGGGCGAGAAATATTTGAATAATGTTTTGGCATTCATTCCACCTTGAAAAATACTTTCTCTTGAGAAATCAAAATCTTTGTAAAGCTCTTTTTCTCTTTTATTCCAAAAGGGATTGTCGTAAATTGAATCAGGGTTTGATTTATAATAGTTTTCGTAAAGTTTAATAATTGATTTTACATCATTTGAAGTTGTATCAACTCGTGAGCTTATGAGCAAGCTTATCTCATTGGCTTTTTCTTGGGCCAAAAGATGGTTTAATCCTCCAAAAAATAGCAGAATAATTACAAAATATTTCATGGTTTGGTTTCAAAAGGTTTTATGGCAAGCGGTACAAAAAACAAGGTTAAAAGTTCAAGAATTACGGACTTAATAAAACAACTTTTTCGTCGAAATTTTACTTTTTGTTATTGTTTTCTCACTCTTCTCAAAGAATTTCATTTTAATTCAACAGCAACTTCATTTTTGCGATTAAAAACTTCATAAGGAGGATTGTAGCCAAAAAAATAGAACTTGTTAGTGTAGGATATTCCTTCAGCATCTAAAGCTGATTTCAATTTCTGTTTGTACTTTTCTATTTTCTCATCATTAGCCCAACCGCCAAATGTTATTGCAGCCATTGTTTTTGCAGGCTCTTCTTTAAATTCAATTTGCGATTGATTAGGTTGAGGAAGCATTTCTTTTTTTAAATCCTTGGGAACCATAAACATCATTGTCATCGAATCTTCCAAAGTCATAGAAACAGGAGAGGTCATTGATATTTTTTCATTTCTTTCATTATTTCCAAAAATATATCCCCCTAAAATAGAAAACCCTTTACTAGAAGAATTCTTATATCCTTTAGTTGAGAGTTGAACTGAGGTAAATAGTGTGGCCTCATAATTTCTTATTTCAAAAGAGTCATATTTTTTTTTGACTTTATAAGGGTAAGTTTCAATATTAACTTGGCCCCGACTAGCAAAAAGCTGAATAACTACAAACGCTATAAAAAATACTCCAAGTAAGATTACCAATATCTTCATTTTTAAATTCTTAAACCTTTTAGTTCTTCGGCTAAGGTAGGGTTAAATGGTCTTTTGGCATCAGCAACAGCTATATTTCCTTTTGGGTCTACCAACATAAACCTTGCAATACTTGTAATTTCAAATGCATTGCAAAATTCAGACTGCCATTTTTCATTTTGTCCATTTTATTTTTACGGCAGATATTTTATCCAATTCGCCTTCGTGCAGCTTCAGCAGAGCAAAGCAGGACAATAAACGATGTTGAAAGCCCGAGGTAGGCGAATTTACGAAACACAATTATGTTTTTTAACCCTTGTTGAGGTGCGTTATTTCAATCATTTTTTAAAGACTTGAATCAACAAAATTTATATTACCAGGCAAGAGCTCAACATTGGCAGGTAAAGTGCCTAAATATTCTCCATCGGCTTCTATGCCGATTTGCAGGGCAGAGCTAATGGTTGCTTTTTGGGTTTGGTGATATTCAATTTGAGGGTGATTTATTTTTTGGCCTTTTTTCAGTTGGCCAATTTTGGTGAAATAATCAAAGGTGTTTACATCTCCAATAAAGGTAACATCTAATAGGCCATCATCAAGCTTTGCGTCAGGGGCAATGAAAATTCCACCACCCAAACAGTTTGAGTTGGCAAAAGAGGCAATTAGTAATTTGTTTTGCCAAGTTACATCGTTAAAATTTACTTTGGCTATTTGTCTTTTATAACTGAAAAAGGTTTGGGTTATGGAAACCAAAAAGCTAAAATCAACAGGCCAAAAGTGAGGCTTGGCATTTACCTTTTTTACTGCTTCAGGACCAAAGCCAACTTCGCAAATATTTAGAAAGTAAGCTTGCTCGGTTTCTTTTTTTAGGTTGGTGAAACTCACAAACCCACAATCAATTTGTTTTGTTTTAGTAATGGAATAAATAAACTGTTTTAGGTCGTAAGTTAGTTTTTGGGCTCGGGCAAAATCGTTTGCAGAACCTATGGGGAAAACGCCAAAAACAGTTTCGGGTTTAGGGCTTGTCATCAATCCATTTAATACTTCAAATGCAGTCCCATCGCCACCGCAGGCAATAACATGGGTAAAGTTTTGGTTAATGGCATGCTGAGTTAATTTAATGGCTTCTTTGGCTTGCTTGGTGTAAAAGACTTCTGCATCGAGATTTTTAAACTCTTTTAAAATTTGAGATAAATCCTTAAAAGCTTCATGGGCTTTTTTTGAATTTCCTTTGGCAATAAAAGCAATTTTAATTTTTGACACAGCATTTCAAAAATCATAAAAAAAGCCGAAATGCAATTGCTTTTCGGCTTTCTCCCCTAATCAATTTAATTTACTATCTTTTTACAAAGCGACTTGTAAAGTTTTGATTTTCTCCATATATCGAAATAAAATAAAGACCGCTAGGAATTTGGTTTAAATCTATTCTAGTTTTAACGCCATTATTTGCTAATTTTTTTTGGAAAACAGATTTACCAACAACATCGTAAATAACCAAATTAGCAGGCTCATCTTTTGGCAATACAATCCACAAATCGTTTTGTATTGGATTTGGATAAATTTCAATTTTATTTTCTTCTACAGTGTAGGTTTTTGTATTTGTTGTTTGGTCAACAGCCAATGAGTCTTTAAACAAATTAAAGTTTAAAGTTATTTGGTTGGTATTAGAAAGGTCAATTACAGGAGCATTAGCATTTGTAACTGTTCCGTTATCTACAAAAATTTTGTAACTCTCTGAATTTAATCCACTAAATTTAAAATAACCATTGTCGTTTGTATTCTTAAAACTTACCACATTGTCTTGCATATCGAGCAAATAAATTGGCAAACTTTCTACAGGGTCACCAGGGCCGTTTTTGCCAGCACCTTGGTAAATGTTACCTGCAATAAAACCAACACCACCCGGGTTGTTGCCAGATTGCACGTTAATGTTTACTTGCGTAGGATGACAATATTGTGGAATTTGGGTTGCCGAAATGGCTGTAATTGAAGAATCTAAATAAGTTGGTAACAAGTTTGGATAAGCAGTTGAATCGGGAACACACTTAAAAAGTACTAATGAGTCTGAAATAGAGTTGAATTGAAAATTTCCAAAATTATCAGAATAGGTTGAGTCTATAGCATAAACTGTTGCATTAGCTGTATCAATTCCAACCATTAATACCAAAGTATTTGTTACCGCGCCATAAGAGGAGTTTAAACTTCCTGATATCCCGTTGTTGTAATTTCCACCAACTACAAA
>JABAYK010000130.1 GCA_018609045.1 Flavobacteriales bacterium | reverse complement strand
TTTTTGCTTTTTAGAGGATTTTAATTGAGCTAAAACAATAAAAAACAAGGTCAAACAAATCATTAATGAAAACCTGATGTGAGAAATGAATACAGAGATTTTTCTTGTATCGTAGATTTTATCTGAGAAAACCCCGCTTAATTTTAAAATACTGGTAAATGTTCCGAATAGTACTGATGCTGCAAAAAATCCTAATAACCAATAAGTTTTAGATTTTGTAAATTTTGGAGAAGTTGATAGTATAATTGGAAGTGCCAACAAAGGCAATTTAATTCTTAAATCTTTTAGGGCGTAGCTAAACTCTTGGGTATATATAAGTCCAACAACATGAAGAAAAAATAAAGAGGTAACAACAACTGCAAGTTTATTGTTAAAAAAGGCTTTGAATTTTAGAATAGGGTTACCCCACAATAACCAATTAATAACCATTATTAACTGAGCAACACTGAGAAAAAACTTAGATAAAGGCAAAGCTATTACCAACAAAAAAAGTGCATATTCATGCACTTTTTGGTGAATTATTTCCCTGTTAAAACTCAAAGCAAATAGGTTAATCTTTTTTAGCAAATGTGCCTGCTAATATACTTTCGAATTGGTCTTTGTTTTTTAACAATTCAAGCGCCTTTGCAATATCTTTATCATATTTTAACTCGCTTTCAATTCTGCCGCTTTGGTAATAATATCTCGAAATTATTTCGTTTTCAATAATTCTAGAAATTTCATCTTTAAACTTGTCTACATCACCTGCTTTATTCTGTTTTAACTCAGCTTCCAAAGCATTAAATTCATCTTGAAAGTTTGTGTGAACCTTTTCTTTTTCTGCAGCTTCTTTTAAATCATTTAAAAGTTTTTCGGTTTGTGTGGTATAATCATATTCTTTGTCTTTAATAAACTCCTTAAAAGCCATATAATCTTCATCTGTAAACTCAAACTCGTATGGCTTCTTAATGGAATCTTTTTTTGCCCTAAACTCGCTAGCATAATCAAATATTAATTGTTTGCTTAATAGGCTGAAAGTAATGTTCGCAAAGTTTTCTTCATCCACTTTTACGTCTGGCTCAATTCCTCCACCATCAAAAACAATTCTACCATTTGAAGTTTTAAATTCAGACTTTAAAGAATCAGGTATTTCGCCCGCTTTGCCCTTTTCATCTTTGTGCGAATAATCTAGTTTTTGAATGCATCTTCCACTTGGAATATAATACTTGGCAACAGTTACTTTTAGTTTTGAGTTGTAGCTTAAAGACCTAGTTTGTTGCACCAAACCTTTTCCAAAAGATTTTCTTCCAATTACAACCGCTCTGTCCAAATCTTGTAAAGCACCTGAAACTATTTCAGAGGCAGAGGCAGACATTTCATCAATTAAAATAGTTAGAGGAATTTCTTTGTCGAGAGGCTCATTTAAAGCCTTGTGAACCCTGTCCCATTGTTTAACTTTTCCTTTGGTAGAAACTACCTCTTGCCCTTTATCAACAAAAAAGTTTACAATATTTACCGCTTCATTTAATAAACCTCCACCGTTTCCTCTAAGGTCTAAAATCATGGTTTCCATGCCTTCTTCCTTTAAACTTTTGTAGGCATCTTTAAGCTCTTTGCTAGCAGTTTGGGTAAAACCTGTTAGTTTTATATAGCCTGTATTGTTTTCTAACATCCCAAAATAAGGTACATCCTTAATTTTTACGTCTTCTCGGGTTAAGTCTGCATCAAACCTTTTTTCTTGCACGGGTCTATAAATAGAAAGGGTTAATTTGGTTTTGGCAGCACCTTTTAAAAGTTTGCTTACTTCATCAGTTTTGTAACCTGAAATATCTTTTCCATCTATTTTTTCAATAACATCACCAGCCCATAATCCTGCTTTTTCTGCAGGAAATCCTTCATAGGGCTCTGCTACAATAATTAAACTATCTTTTTTTCTAATCATAGAGCCAATGCCTCCGTATTCTCCCGTTGTCATAAATCGGTAATCTTCAATATCCGATTCTGGGTAAAAGTTTGTATAAGGGTCTAGCGATTTTAGCATGGCATCAATGCCAGTTTTCATTAGCTCACCAGGCTTGGTTTCATCAACATAATAAATGTTAAGTTCTTTAAAAAGAGTAGCAAAAATGTCGAGGTTTTTAGATATTTCGAAATAAGAATCTACGTATCCAACTGAAAAAATGGTAGATGAAGCTATAAGTGCTCCAAATAAGATAACCTTGAGTTTTTGTTTTAATTTTTTCATATAAATTTTGCTTCAATATGCTTTTGCAAACGTTGTAAAAGTAGCATTATTTTGGGCGAAAGGTCTTTAAACAATAGTATTTCGCTGCTTTGGTAGTAATACATCAAATGGCAGCTAAGGCCTTTTTGATAAATTAGCTCTTTTAACTCTTTGTTGTTTTGCCTATAAGATTCTTTAATTCTGCGTTTTACCAAATTTCTTTGATATGTCTTTTTTAGCTTTTTTTTAGGAACAGCAATACCTGCTTTTAACTCTGGGTTATCAGATTCACTAATGTTGAATATTATCCTTACCGGATCTTCAAAATAAGATCTTCCAGTTTTAAAAAGATTGTCAATAGCTTTTTTACTTTTTAACCTATCTTTTTTCGAAAAGTTATTTTTAGGGGCAAGCAAGCCTTATTTCTTATTTACCTTTTTTACGTAGTCTTCAATGGCCATTGTCATTGATGGTGCATTTGGCATTGGTGCAGCTACATCAATACGCAAATTATTATCTAAAGCAGCTTGTTGAGTGGTAGGGCCAAAAACGGCAATTCTTGTCGGACCTTGCTCAAAATCTGGGAAATTTTTAAATAAAGATGCAATTCCAGAAGGACTAAAAAATACCAGCATATCATATTTAATGTCTTTTAAATCAGATAAATCGCTACAAACTGTTCTGTAACAAACTGCTTTTGTATAGTTAATATTGGCATTATTAAGATGAATTGGAATTTCATCTTTTATTAAATCTGAACAAGGAAGCAAGAATTTTTCTTTACTATGCTTTTTTATTACCTCCATTAAATCGCCAAATGTTTGTTTGCCGCTAAAGATTTTTCTTTTGCGATAAACAACATATTTCTGCAGATAGTAAGCAGTGGCTTCTGAAATGCAAAAATATTTCATGCTGTCTGGTACAGTAAATCTCATTTCTTCGGCCAACCTAAAAAAGTGGTCTACAGCATTTCTGCTGGTTAAAATAACAGCTGTATGTCCAACTAAATTTGCTTTAGTAGAAACTCTAAACTCTTGAGCTCCTATTCCTTCAACATGAATAAATGGCCTAAAATCTATCTTAAGTTTATATTTATCTCCCAAATCAAAGTATGGAGATCTTTCTGTTTCTGGCTTAGGTTGCGATACTAAAATTGACTTTACTTTCAAGTTAACAAAGTTTGAAATGGTTAATTTTTGTTCTAAACAATCAGGACTTTCATCAAAATTGCAAATGGCGCGATTTCGAGCGTGCAAATGTACAAAATAATGTATTGAGTAGGAGCTAACTTATTTTGCCACCCAGTTAACATTGATTTACCAATTCTTAATCCATATATTAAGGCATAAATTCCGCCCCCAAATAAAACGGCTAACTTTCTAATTTCAAAAAAACCAAAGCTTGAGAATATAACAGGTAAAATAAGAAGTAACGCTAAAATTTTGGTGCTTACATACATGTTAAAGGAGTATTTATCTATAGCCTCATTTGCCTTGAAGGTAATATTGCTTAAGAATAAAACCAGAGCCTTCACAAAAAATAATACAGGAATTATAAGCATGATAATTAAAAATAACCGCCAGCCAACACTTATTGCCAAGCCGTCAGAAAATAAATTAATTCCATTAAAAATTAGAATTGAAGTTGAGATAAAATAAATCAGAAATAATCTAAGATTTTGTGGGTTTAAAAATGCATCCTCCTCTCTAATTAACTGTTCGATAAACCTATTGCTTACCAACAAATTGAAATACTGCTTAATTTTTTTATTTTTAAATGGATTAACCCAAATTAAAAGCACAAAAATTAGAAGGATTGGCAAAATCAAAAAGTCAAAATCATAATTGTTTTTTTGTAAACCTGGTAAACTAAAATTTGGCTTTTCTGTAATTTCAAATTTGCTCCAATTTACTTGTTGAGGTGATGAAAGTTCATGAATAGAATCTTTTATGGTGAATTGTAACTCTTCAAAAGCTTTAATGCGGGATTCTGTTTTTTCTTTCTTTTTTTCATTTTTTGGAGAAGCCTCAATAACAACTTCTTCATTTGCGGGTGGAGCAAGATTAGTTTCGTTTACGATAGTCAAAGCTGAGTCTATCTTCAAGCTATCGGTAAATAAAGTTAATGAATCTTGCTGCATGGAAAATGCTAAAATTTTAAGCTACAAAAGTAACTGCTGAATATGAATAGCTACATTTGCAGCAAAATTATTTTCATGGCTGCTGATAGATACCAACCCCACGATTTTTATCAAATAGACGAACTTTTAACCGATGAGCAAAAACTTGTAAGAGATTCTGCCCGAGAGTGGTTAAAAAAAGAAGTTTCTCCAATTATTGAAGATTATTACGAAAGAGCTGAATTTCCAAAACAAATTGTACCTGGTTTAGCCTCAATTGGGGCATTTGGTCCGTACATTCCAGAAGAATACGGTGGAGCAGGTTTAGATCAAATTACCTATGGTCTTTTAATGCAAGAGCTGGAACGAGTTGATTCAGGCGTAAGGTCTACCGCTTCGGTTCAGAGTTCTTTGGTAATGTATCCAATTTTTAAATTTGGATCTGAAGAACAAAAACAAAAATATTTACCTAAACTAGCCTCAGGTGAAATGATTGGTTGTTTTGGTTTAACTGAACCAGACCATGGCTCGAACCCTGGTGGAATGGTTACCAATTTTGTTGATAAAGGAGATCACTATTTGCTTAACGGAGCAAAAATGTGGATTTCAAATTCTCCATTTGCAGATATTGCTGTAGTTTGGGCAAAAGATGAAACCGGTAGAATTCATGGACTTGTTGTTGAAAGAGGGATGGATGGGTTTACAACTCCTGAAATTCATGGCAAATGGTCTTTGAGAGCATCGGCTACAGGCGAGTTGGTTTTTGATAATGTAAAAGTTCCTAAAGAAAACCTTTTGCCTGGTAAATCTGGCTTAGGAGCTCCTTTGGCTTGTTTAGATTCTGCTCGTTATGGTATTGCTTGGGGTGCAATTGGAGCAGCCTTAGATTGTTATGATGCTGCAGTTAGATATTCTAAAGAGAGAATGCAATTTGATAAACCCATTGGGTCATTCCAATTAATTCAAAAGAAACTAGCCGAAATGTTAACTGAAATTACCAAAGCCCAAGTTTTAACTTGGAGATTAGGTGTTTTGCGTAACGAAGGAAGAGCAACAACAGCTCAAATTTCATTGGCTAAAAGAAATAATGTTGATATGGCCTTATCTATTGCCCGTGAGGCAAGGCAAATACACGGTGGTATGGGAATTACAAACGAATATCCTATCATGAGACACATGATGAACCTTGAGTCTGTAATCACCTATGAAGGTACCCACGACATTCATTTGCTTATTTTGGGCCACCACATCACCGAATTGCAGGCTTTTAAGTAATTGATTGTTTGAAAATCAGTTAGTTAAGTATTAAATTGATTTTTGCTTTTTTCGTAAATTGGCAACTCTTTTTGAAAAGGTAGTGTCTATATCTAAAAATCGATTTATGTCAAAAATATTTTTGAGAGCTTTATGGCTTTCAATAGTGATAATTCCATTTATTTCTTCTGGCCAAACCTCTATGGAGGATAGGCTAAAATTCGAAGCATTTATCAATAACCATGAGTTTTCTAATCGGAAACCGATGGTAAAATCTGAATTAAAGAAGCTTCCAAGAGAAGAGAGACCAGACTTTGCCTACGAACAAGATTATTTAAGAACATTAGATCCCGCAACTGGCAAACCAGAATATGACCGACTAACGCCTCTCTTTCAGCAAACTGCTCAGCCACAAGCTTTAGTACCAGGTATTCCAGGCTCAACTAGTTTTCCATGGGTAGAGCGTGGGCCAAATAATGTTGGGGGAAGAACAAGGGCTTTGGTTTGGGACCCAAATGCTACATCAGGAAATAAAGTTTGGGCTGGAGGAGTAACAGGAGGCCTTTGGTTTAACAATGATATTACAAGCGCTGCCTCACAATGGCAACCAGTCAATGATTTTTGGGACAATATTGCAGTAACGTGCATTGCCTTTGATCCCAACAATTCACAAATATTGTATGTAGGTACAGGCGAAAGTTTTACAGGTGCTAGCAGAGGAGCAGGCATTTGGAAATCTACAGATGGTGGAGTTAATTGGAGCCAACTTAGTTCAACTTCAACCTTTTTCTACGTTAATGATATTGTTGTAAGAAACGAATCTGGAACAAGTACAGTTTATGCTGCGGTTGATGGTAGATTTTACCTTGGCGCA
>JABAYK010000018.1 GCA_018609045.1 Flavobacteriales bacterium | reverse complement strand
ATAAAATAACATCAGGTGAGGGCAGAATAGGAGAGATGATGGAGTATAGTTTTGAAAATAATTCGTACTCATCCTGTTTTAGTGTAGATTTTGCAAAAATGGCGCACTTCTGAAACATATAGTCTGAGACAAACAATTGTGTAAAAAGGTCATAACTTTTAAAGGTTTCTTTAATATGAATGTACCTTTCTGCTAAAAAGCTTAATTCAACATGTAATGCAAAACGCTGCTGATTTTTATAAAATTCAGGAAGAAATGGATTATCTTCAAATTGTTCTAAAAGTACTTTGGCATTAAAATCATCAGCCAACATTTTTGCTAAAGTGGTTTTGCCAGAACCAATATTTCCTTCAATAGTTATAAAGTTATATGGTGGTTTTGTGAACTTCAATTTCTTTCAACTTTTAAATTATCTATAGAAGTTTTTAATAATTCAGCGATTGACTTATTCAATGTTGGGTGAACAAAATTGGGTAATATTTCTGCCATTGGATAAAGTACAAAGTTTCTGTTTTGGATTTGTGGATGAGGAATTGTCAAATCAAGACTAGAAACTACAGTATTTCCATAAAACAGAATATCAATATCTATAGTTCTTGGTCCCCATTTTATATTTGGATTTCTAATTCTTCCACCTTCTCTTTCGATTTCTCGAGTTATTTCAAAAGTGGATTTTAAGTCTAATTCAGAATCAAAATAAACTACTAGGTTAAAAAAATCGGGCTGGTTTGTATTTCCCCAAGCCTTAGTTTTATAAAAACTAGATTTGGTAATTGGGTAACTAAATTTTTCTTGTAATGCATTTATTACCTGATTTAAATTTGACTTTACATCTCCAACATTACCACCTAAACCTAAAACTATTTTCCTCAACGTGCCTTAAATTTCCCTTTGTAAACCAAAATTACCATTCTTGTATTATCACTTTTCTTACTTGGTTATAAAACTAATTTTGACCAAAATAAAAGTAACCCATGAAACAGTTTTTTAAATTCACTTTCGCGGCAATGTTAGGATATATTATTGCTGGATTTGTATTAATCGTAATTTTCTTTTCGTTTTTATTTTCAGCAATTAGTGATGCTGAAGATATGTTTAATGACAAAAAAGACACGAGTGTTAAAGAGAATTCAATTTTACATTTAACATTTGGTGTTCCTATAGTTGATAGGGCAACAAATAATCCTTTTGAGGAAATTAACTTCAACACTTTTGAACCTAAAAAAGAAATTAGTTTAGCAGATGCAGTAAAAGCACTCCGCAACGCCAAAGATGATACACGCATAAAAGGTATCTATCTGGATTTATCAGAGGTAAATGTAAATATGGCAAATATGGAAGAGGTAAAAGTTGCCCTAGATGATTTTAAATCTTCCGGCAAGTTTATTTACAGCTACTCTGAGTTTTACAACCAATTTTCTTATTACGTAGCTTCCATTTCAGATAGCATCTTTTTGAATCCTTATGGAGATTTAGAATTTAAAGGTTTAAGAACAGAGTTAGCCTTTTTTAAAGGAACCTTGGAAAAGCTTGAAGTAGATATGCAAGTTATTAGAGGTTCGAATAATAAATTTAAAAGTGCTGTTGAGCCATTTATGTATGATAAAATGAGTAGTGCCAACAAAGAGCAAATGACTTTAATAATCAATAGTTTTTGGGATTATTTAGTTGGAACAGTTTCTGAAAGCAGAGGAATTTCTAAAGATGAGTTAAATAAAATTGCCGATGAACTTTTAATTAACAGTCCTGAAGATGCGGTTAAATACAAACTTGTTGATGCTGCACTTTATCAAGATGAAGTGATTTCTATTTTAAAGTCAAAATCAGGTATAGATGAAGATGATGATTTAAATCTTGTATCTCTTAAAAAATATAGCAAAGTGAAACCTAAGCTTGCTTTAGATGAAGAAAAAGATGGCGATAAAAAGGATGTAGAAAAACCTTGGGAGAAAAAAGATAAATTGGCAATTATTTATGCTTCAGGTGAAATAAGATCAGGAAAAAGTACTCCAGAAGTTATGGGTTCTGAAACTATTGCAGAAGCAATAAAAGAAGCAAGAGAAGATAGTACAGTTAAGGCTATAGTTTTTAGGGTAAACTCTCCTGGTGGAAGCGCTTTGGCCTCAGAAGTAATTTGGAGAGAAACTCAATTAGCCAAAGCAGAAAAGCCTTTTATTGTTTCAATGGGAAGAGTTGCTGCATCTGGCGGTTATTATATTTCGTGTGGAGCAGATAAAATTTATGCAGATGCTTCAACAATTACAGGTTCAATTGGTGTTTTTGGGTTGATTCCAAACATGCAAAAAATGTTTAATAACAAACTAGGGGTAACTTTTGATGGTGTAAAAACCAACGACAATGCTGATATTATGTCTGTTACCCAGCCTTTAACCGATTATCAATATTCTTACATTCAAAAATCAGTTGATAGAATTTACAACACCTTTACACAAAGGGTTGCCGATGGAAGATCTACCACTCAGGCCTTTGTAGACTCAATTGGACAAGGTAGAGTTTGGACAGGCAATAAAGCTCTTGAAATTGGACTGGTTGATGAAATAGGTACTTTAGAAGATGCTGTTGCTTATGCAACTGAAGTTTCGGGAGTAGAAGATCCAAGAATTAAAAACTATCCAAAGCAAGAAGATCCTTTCAAAAAGTTTTTAGAAGACTTTTCGATGAATGCAAAAATGTATTTTGTTGATGAAAGCTTTAAACAAGAATTAGAACTTTACAAACAAGTTACTAGAATTAAAGGGATGAAAGGCGTTCAAGCTTTTATGCCTTATTACTTTGAAATAAATTAAATAAGCATTCCAACCATTGTGGCCGAAAAAAGGGAGGCAATTGTGCCTCCCAATAAGGCTTTAAAGCCAAATTGAGATAACAATTTTCTTTGGTTTGGGGCTAGTGAGCCAATGCCTCCAATTTGAATTCCAATAGAAGCAAAGTTGGCAAACCCACAAAGCATATAAGTTGCCATAATTATTGATTTTTGCTCTGCAAAAGCACCTGATACTTTTAAAGCGGCCAAGCTGGTGTAACCTACAAACTCTGAAGCAATTATTTTTTCTCCAAGCAATTGACCTACCAAGGTAATATCGTTTGGTGTTACTCCAATAATCCACATCAACGGAGCAAATAGGTATCCTAAAATAAACTGAAGACTTAATCCAGTAAACTTTCCATCTGTAAAATCTACAATAACTCCGTTTAAACCAGCAAGTCCACCAAGTTTAATAAAAACATAATTTACCATCGCAATAAAAGCGAAAAACACCAAAAGCATAGCCCCAACGTTTACTGCAAGTTTTAATCCTTCAGTTGTGCCATTACTCATTGCATCTAAAAAATTAGAACCTACCTTGTTTTTCGAAATTTCAATATTTGAAGATATTTCTTCAGTTTGGGGAATTAAAATTTTCGAAACTACAATGGCTCCTGGAGCTGCCATAATAGAAGCTGCTAAAAGGTGCTTTGCGTATAGTAATCTTTGTACGGGGTCATCGCCACCCAAAAAACTTATATATGCTGATAAAACTCCTCCTGCAACTGTTGCCATTCCACCAATCATAACCAATAAAATTTCACTTCTATTCATTTTAGGGAGGTAGGCCTTTATCATTAAAGGTGCTTCAGTTTGGCCTAAAAAAATGTTTCCTGCTACAGATAAACTTTCAGCACCTGATATTTTTAATAGGTTGGTAAATACCCACGCTAATCCATAAACAATTTTTTGAATGATACCCAAGTAAAACAAAACTGATGTTAGTGCTGAAAAGAAAACAATGGTAGGAAGTACTTGAAAGGCGAATATGAAACCAAATGAATCTATATTCATCATGTCTCCAAATAGGAAAATGCTACCCTCTCTAGTGAAATCTAAAATTTTAACAAAAAAGCCACCTAAACCTTCAAAAAAGTATTGAACAAAGGAGACTTTTAATATGGAAATGGCTAAAATGAGTTGTAGAATTAATCCAAACCCAACAACTTTCCAAGAAATTGCTTTTCTGTTTGAACTGAAAAGCCAAGAAATTGCAATTAAAAAAACTAGACCTAGTAGGCCGTGTAATATGGAAGTAAAAGAAATGGCGACGAGCATATTTTTATTTGATTAGCCGCCAAATTAAATATTATTTCCGTCGGTTGAGTTCGTCTCTAATTTTTGAGGCCTCTTCATAGTCCTCATTCGTAATAGCATCATCAAGCTTTTTCTCTAATTCTTCCCCAGGAATTATTGAGATTTCATCTTCTTCTTCAATTTCTTTAATCTCAAGTTCTTCTTCTAAATCTGAAGAAAAATTTGGATCATCATCTAACACGATGCCAGCATTAGCCAAAATAAATTCGTAGGTATAAATAGGACAATTAAATCTTACAGCTAGGGCAATTGAGTCTGATGTTCTAGCATCAATTTCAACTTTTTCTGTACCACCTTCTTGCTGACAAATTAATTTTGCAAAGAAAATGCCCTCAACTAAGTTGTAAATAATTACCTCTAAAACGTTAATTTTAAAAGTGTCGGCAAATGTTTTAAAAACATCGTGGGTTAATGGCCTACTTGATTTCATTTTTTCAAGCTCAATAGCAATGGCTTGAGCTTCAAAGTTTCCAATAATAATAGGAAGCCTTCTTTTGCCTTTTTCTTCGCCTAAAATGAGAGCATATGCCCCAGATTGGGTTTGACTATATGATAGCCCAATAATTTTCAGTTTTATTTTATCGGCCATACTTAAGAGGCGGCTTTAAATTTTTTCACAGATTCAAGTAATCTTGGTAAAACTTCAAAAGCATCTCCAACTATTCCATAATCTGCAGCTTTAAAGAAAGGAGCTTCAGGGTCTTTGTTTATTACTACAATAACCTTACTTCCGTTTACTCCTGCTAAATGCTGAATTGCACCTGAAATCCCTATAGCAATGTAAAGGTTTGGTCTAATAGCAAATCCTGTTTGGCCAACATGCTCATGGTGAGGTCTCCAACCAATATCTGCCACTGGTCTTGAGCAAGCCGTTCCTGCGCCAAGTTCCTTAGCAATTTCCTCAACTATGCCCCAATTTTCAGGTCCTTTCATTCCTCTACCTGCTGAAACAACTAACTCGGCTTCAGCTAAAAGAATTTGACCATCGCCACCTTTTGCCTTAACTTCTTTAATTGATATTCTGCTATCTGCCAAGTTTGGATTGAATGCTTCAACAGCAGCAGCAGCTCCAACCTGATTTACAGGAACAGAGTTAGGTAAAAGGGAAATTATTTTTGTTGGAGTTGAAATGGTATATTCTGCAAATGCTTTTCCTGAGAAAACATTCTTTTTGATTGTGAAAGGCTCGTAAGACGATGGAAAATCAATAACTCCAGGAACTAAACCTGCTTTTAATTTTGCAGATAACATTGGGGCAATTGTTTTGCCTGTATTGTCAAAAGAAAAAATAACAATATCAGCGTTTGTTGAAGCAACTGCTTCCTCTGCCAATTTTAGTAAGTTATTAGGAAGCATTTGATTTAAAGAAGAACAATGAAGAACCTTATCGGCTCCATTTTTTCCAAGATCGGCTAATTCTGCTTCGGCAATATCTCCATAAGTTAATACAACAGCATCAGTTCCTTTGTCTTTGGCTATTTTACTTCCGTATGAAACAGCTTCGTGAGCTGATTTTACTATTTTTCCGTTAAATGAATCTGCAAATATTAAAACTGACATATTAAATAACTTTTGCTTCGTTGTGTAATAAATTAACTAATTCGTCGGTATTTTCAGGGTCAATAAGTTTTACTTGACCTTTTTCAGCTGGCAAGCTGTAAGAAATAACCGAGGTTAGATTTTCAGAATCGATTGGCTCAACAACTTTTAGTGGTTTTGTTCTTGCTGCCATAATACCCCTCATGTTCGGTATTCTTTGTTCGGCCAAGCCTTTTGCTGCGCTTAAAACAAATGGCGCATCAACTGAGATAACTTCTGTACCTCCTTGAATGTCTCTATCAATGGTGGCTGTATTTCCTTCCATTTCTAATTTAGAAGCTTGGGAAACGTATGGGTAATCTAAAATAGCAGCAATCATTCCGCCAACTTGAGCGCCATTGTAGTTAATGGTTTCTTTTCCTGTTAAAATAACATCAAAAGCATTTTCTTTTGCGAAATTGCTAATTTGGTTTGCTACATTATAAGCATCAGAATCGTTTGTATTAATTCTAACAGCATCGTCTGCTCCAATAGCTAGTGCTTTTCTTAATATAGGATCACAATCAGCTCCACCAACATTAATAATGGTAACCGAACCACCAAATTTTTCTTTCAATTCAAGAGCTCTAACAAGCGCGTACCATTCATCATAAGGATTCACAATAAATTGTACACCACTTTCATTAAACTTTGTATCGTTATCAGAAAAAGTAATTTTAGTGGTTGTGTCAGGCACCTTACTTATACAAACCAAATACTTCATGTAATTTATTTTTTTGAGGAGGGCAAAATTAATGATAATAGCCCTAATATTTAAGATTAAACCTTATTGATTTTGAATTGTTTTGTAACCTTGATAATTTTTGGTTGTTCAATCAATCTGTAGTGTTAATTTTGTGACCCAAATTTTTTGCAATGAGAGAAATTCAATTTAGAGAAGCTTTAAACGAAGCAATGAGTGAAGAGATGAGGAGAGACCCAAAGGTTTACCTTATGGGAGAAGAGGTTGCTGAGTATAATGGAGCCTACAAAGTAAGCCAAGGTATGTTGGACGAATTCGGCCCAGAAAGAGTAATTGATACTCCAATTGCAGAACTTGGATTTGCAGGTATTGCTGTAGGTTCGGCAATGAATGGATTGAGACCAATTGTTGAGTTTATGACATGGAACTTTGCCATTCTTGCAGCAGATCAAATAATAAACTCAGCAGCTAAAATGTTGCAAATGTCAGGTGGTCAATACCATGTGCCTATTGTTTTTAGAGGAGGTAATGGAACAGCGGGCCAATTAGCGGCAACTCACTCACAAAGTTTTGAAGCTTTTTATGCTCACGTTCCTGGGTTAAAGGTTTTAACTCCATCAAATCCTTACGATGCAAAAGGATTATTAAAAGCAGCAATTAGAGATAATGATCCAGTCGTTTTCTTAGAAAGTGAGAAAATGTATGGCGATAAAGGCGAAGTTCCAGATGGCGAATACATTATTCCAATTGGAAAAGCCGATATAAAAAGAGAAGGTAAAGATGTCACTTTGGTTTCTTTCGGAAAAATAATTAAAGTTGCTTACAAAGCGGCTGAGGAATTAGCCAAAGAAGGCATTTCTGTTGAAGTAATCGATTTAAGAACAATTAGGCCATTTGATATTGAAACTGTTGTTAACTCTGTTAAGAAAACTAACAGATGTTTAATTTTAGAAGAATCTTGGCCTGTAGCTAGTATTTCGAGTGAAATAGCTTATAGAATTCAGAAAGATGCATTCGATTATTTAGATGCTCCTGTAAGAAGGTTAACTCAAAGTGATACTCCATTTGCTTTTTCTCCATCGTTAATTGATGCAGCTCTTCCGAATGAAGGCGATGTAATTAGGGTGGTAAAGGAATTGTTATATAGATAAACTAAGGCTGCGCTATAGGAATCTGCGATAGCAAATTAATATTGTTGACATCCGTATAATCATATTGGAAAATCCCATTTGAAGCTGAAACAATTAAATTCCCCAATAGTGGAATAACATCAAAAGCTTCCACATTTTGAATGCGATCTATTAAAACCAAATTAGGAGCGCTAGTAATATCATACACTTTTAACTCTGATAAATTATCACAAACAAATAAGACATTTCTGTAACCATCAACCCCCAAACCGTAAGGCGCAGTTTGTTCAATTGTATTATCTAAAATTGGGTTAGTTATGTCAGAAATATTGATAATGTCAAGTTGATTGCCCCATCCACCGCAATTGTTACCACCTCTTAAAGTAACATACGCATAGTTTTCAAAAACTACAACTGGGTCACAAGCAGTAGCGTGGTTAAACTGAGAAATATAACTTGGGTTTACGGGGTTTGTTAAATCATAAATAAATAACCCTGCTTGAGCCCCAACGAATAAATTGCTTCCCAAGGTAAAAAGGGTCTCAATATTTCTACCTATTTCAACTGTGTTATTAAAATCAGATAATCCATCAGAAGAAATTTTATAGGCTTTCATTGTGTTCCATGAGTTAATAGCAAAAAAATTATCTTGGTAAATCATAAAGCGAGTCATGGAGCCGGCTCTGCCTCCAAAATCACTATTGGTTTTTCCACCTGTTGCAGAGGTACCTCCAATTCCATTTCCAAAAAAGTCGCTTGTAAAAGCAATATTATCCTCCCAAAAAAAACGTTGATTGTAAAAGCAATCAGAACCTTTACAAACTTCCTTTACTTCTTCAAGCCTCCAAGAAACTATTTCTTCTCCGTCTGTAATTTCATAGTCAGACATTGGATAATCATTATTAAAGTTTGGCATAATATAACTCTGGTCAAAAACATTTTCGAGTCTAGATTTAATAATTGGAGAAGTAGGGTCTGAAATATCTATGGTAAGTAAATCTTTAAAACTGTCTGCATATAAATAGTTTCCATCAACAGCAATATCAATATTTCCCGGAATTTGAATAAAAGCAATATTTATTGGGTTTGACGGATTGCTATTGTCAATAATATGAACACCCAATCCTTTTTCGCTAACAAAAAGAAAATTATTAAAGACATAAATTTTACCCGGGTTTACAAGGGTTGTTGCCTCTTTAACAATTGTATTCTCTATGATGGTGGCCTTAGATACTGTAATTGGAACATTTGCTGTAAATGTGCTTTCAGTTTTTACAGAATCTTTAAGACAAGATGAAAAAAAAACAAGCAGTAAAATAAATATGTAAGATTGCTGTTTCATACTTTTGAAGTTTATGTAAAAATATAGAAAATCAGACCACTTAACGAATGAAAGTTAAAATTATTTTGCTTGTAATTTTATTTTTTGGAGTGATTAGCGCAATGGCCCAAAAAAATGATTTATTGTTTCTGAAAAACGGTTCTGTTTTGGCGGGCAAAGTTTTACCTTACAAGCAAGATTCTGTAGTTAAGATTATGATTAAGGGGGGAAGCATATTTTCCTTTTCATATGATGAAGTTTTAAGAACTGACATTAATGCCAATAAATCAGGTCTAATTCAAGAGCAAACAAACGGAATAAAGTTTATGCTTAATTTAGGACTTCTAGCTGGAAATAGAAACATCAATTTTTATTCTCCTTTGACTTTAGATTTTGATGTAGCGGTTGGATATAAATTTAACAAACATGATATTTTTCTTTCATCAGGGTTAGAAGGATATGATGGTGTTTTTATTCCTGTTTTAGCTGAGTATCATTACAATTTTTTAAATAGGGTGGAGGCACCATATTTATTTGCTTTAGGAGGTTATAATTTTCCTTTGGGAACATATTATTCATCAGCAAGAATGAACCCCGGAGTTGGACTTGGTGGTGGTTTAGGGGTAAAAAGGTATTTTTTGAATTCGCTTTTTTTTAATGTTAGTCTTGGATACCGATTTCAGCATTGGTCTTCTGAGTATGATTTATGGCCTGATGGAATGATAGTTACAAGTTATTCTGCTCATCGATACCAATTTAAAATTGGGTTAGGATTTTAAAAAAGTTAACCTTTGGTTAAGTCCAAAAAATGATATGAAGTTTAGATTTTTATCTTAACCATTTAAATATATCTTTGCCGCCCAATTTTTTAAACTATTAATTATGGAAAACATCGTAATGATTTTACCATTGTTTGGTATTATCGCTTTAATTTTTGTAGCCTGGAAAAGTGCTTGGGTTTCAAAACAAAGCGAGGGTGATGCCAAAATGGCCACCATTGCAAAACACATTTCAACTGGTGCTATGGCTTTTTTGAAAGCTGAGTACAAAATTCTTTCAATTTTTGTTGTTGTTGTTGCTGTTCTTTTAGCTTTTAAAGGAGCAAATGAAGCAAATTCAAGTCCTTTAGTTTCCTTATCTTTTGTGGTAGGAGCTTTGTGTTCTGCTCTAGCAGGTTACATGGGAATGAGAGTTGCAACCAAAGCTAATGTTAGAACAACTCAAGCTGCAAGAACTTCTTTAGGTGAGGCTTTAAATGTTGCTTTTACAGGAGGTTCTGTAATGGGAATGGGCGTTGTTGGTTTAGGTGTTTTAGGGTTAAGCTTATTGTTTATTCTTTACTCTAATCTTTACGGTGTTGAATTTGATAACATAGGAAAAGTATTAAATGTATTGGCTGGTTTCTCTTTGGGAGCTTCTTCAATTGCATTATTTGCAAGAGTTGGTGGTGGTATTTATACCAAAGCTGCAGATGTTGGTGCTGACCTTGTAGGAAAAGTTGAAGCTGGTATTCCAGAAGATCACCCTTTAAATCCTGCTACAATTGCAGATAACGTTGGAGACAATGTTGGTGATGTTGCTGGTATGGGAGCTGACCTTTTTGAATCATACGTAGGTTCAATTATTGGTACTATGGTTTTAGGTGCTGCCTTTGTTGCTTTGCCTGAATTTGCAGGTAGCTTTAATGGATTAGGAGCAGTTTTATTGCCAATGGTTTTAGCTGGAGTTGGAATTATTGTTTCTATTTTAGGAACGTTCTTCGTAAAAGTTAAAGAAGGTGGAAGTCCTCACGCCGCATTAAATATTGGTGAGTTTGGTTCTTCTATCGTTATGGTAATTGCATCTTACTTTATTATTGATACAATGTTGCCTTCTGAGTGGATTGGAACTAATCCATTAACAGGCACTTTAACCAACTATACTTCTTTAGGAGTTTTCTTAGCTACAATTGCAGGTTTAGTAGCAGGTTTAGGTATTGGTAAAATTACTGAGTATTATACAGGAACAGGAACAGGTCCTGTTAAATCAATTGTTCGTCAGTCGGTTACAGGTGCTGCTACAAATATTATTGCTGGTTTAGGAGTAGGTATGATGAGTACTGCGGTTCCAATTATTTTAATTGCTGCAGCTATTTTGCTTGCTTTTAAATTTGCCGGTCTTTATGGTATTGCTATAGCCGCTGTTGGTATGTTAGCCAATACTGGTATTCAATTAGCTGTTGATGCTTACGGACCTATTTCTGATAATGCTGGAGGTATTGCCGAAATGGCTGAATTACCAAAAGAAGTAAGACAAAGAACTGATAAATTAGATGCTGTTGGTAACACAACTGCTGCTATTGGTAAAGGTTTTGCCATTGGTTCTGCTGCTTTAACTGCATTAGCCTTATTTGCTGCATTTATGCAACAAGCAAACATTTCTGGAATTGATATTTCAAACCCAACAATAATGGCAGGTTTGTTCTTAGGAGGTATGCTTCCATTCGTATTTTCTGCTATGGCAATGAATGCGGTAGGTAGAGCTGCAATGAGCATGATTCAGGAAGTAAGAAGACAATTTAGAGATATTCCAGCCTTAAAAGCTGCATTAGAAGTAATGCGTAAAAATGATGGAAAAGAAAAAGATACTTGGAGCAAAGAAGATATCGCAACTTTTGATGCTGCTGATGGAGTTGCTGAATACGATAAATGTGTTGAGATTTCTACCAAAGCTTCTATTAAAGAAATGGTAATGCCAGGTGTTTTAGCTATTGCTGCTCCTGTTGCTGTTGGTTTTGTTGGTGGTGCTGAAATGTTAGGTGGTTTATTAGCCGGTGTTACAGTATCGGGTGTTTTGATGGCTATTTTTCAATCTAACGCAGGTGGTGCTTGGGACAACGCAAAAAAAATGTTTGAAGAAGATCAAGTAATTGATGGTGTTACTCACAGCAAAGGTTCTGATGCTCACAAAGCAGCAGTTGTTGGAGATACAGTTGGAGACCCATTTAAAGATACTTCAGGTCCTGCATTAAACATTTTGTTAAAATTAATGAGCGTTGTTGCCTTGGTAATTGCTCCTTCTATTGCTTTAGATGTTCCTTCAACAGATGTTGATATGAATGCTAATTCTATTGAAGTTACAGCTAATGTTGATGCAAACGTTGCAGATGCCGCTATTTACGAGGAAGTTTCAGTAACTAATGAAAACGGATCTGTTACAACTACTAAAACAACTACTACCACTTCTGAAGATGGTAAAACAGTTGTTATTGAAAAAGAAATAACTGAAGAAACTGCTGAAGCAGCTATTTAAGTTTAATTCAAAATTTTTTAAAGCCCTTTCTGAATTTTCAGAAAGGGCTTTTTTTATGCCTAATAATTAGATTTTCGACATAAAAAAAGCCTCGAAAAGAGGCTTTTAATTATTATTAGTTGATTGATTATTTAAAATAAGCCATGCAATTCAGCATCTATTTTATTCATGATTTTGCCTAAATCTTCTTGGTTGTCTCTAAAGTTGTTATCATCTACATTAATGATAAGTAACTTGCCTTTATCATAAGTAGAAATCCAGGCTTCGTACCTTTCGTTTAATCTCTTTAAGTAATCTAAACGAATAGCCTCTTCGTATTCTCTTCCTCTGCTTTGTATCTGATGAACCAAAGTAGGAACACTTGCTCTAAGGTAAATTAATAAGTCAGGAGCTTGAATAAACTTATCCATCAAGTTGAACAAAGAGAAATAGTTTTCGAAATCTCTTGTGGTCATTAAACCCATGGCATGAAGGTTTGGTGCAAAAATGTATGCATCTTCATATATGGTTCTATCTTGAATCACAGATTTTTTTTCGTTTCTAATATCTAGAATTTGATTAAACCTACTGTTCAAAAAGTATATCTGAAGGTTAAAGCTCCAACGTTGCATTTCCCTGTAGAAGTCATTAAGGTATGGATTGTCATCCACATCTTCAAAATGAGCTTCCCATTTATAATGTTTTGAAAGTAATTCTGTTAAGGTAGTTTTACCTGATCCAATGTTTCCTGCAATAGCAATATGCATAGCTTAAATTTTAGCTTGGCTAAAGTAAGTATTTCGATTTTTAAAAGCCTTTAAAAAAGCCCCAAATTATTAATAAATATCAACAATTTTAGGTTATTGGTATAAGTAGTGAAATAAACCATCAGAGGTTAGTAGCCACAAATTATTTCCACTTAAATAAAGGTCTTTTAATTTACCAATTGGAAGTTTTAATCTTGTTTCTGTAAAGCCAACTTGGTCGTATAAAACCAAATCGTTGTTAGATGGAAAGTAAATTAGGTTGTTGTCTATTTTGAATTTAGGTAAACCAGCTAAAGGAATTTTTTTGGCAAAGTTGCCATAAACATCAAAAACGTATATGCCTAATTTTGGGTCGTTTAGGTATAGTTTGTTGTACTTTTCGTACATAAAATTCGGGTTTAACTCTACTCCCAAAACTTGATTTAGGTTGATAACTTTTGCAGTTTGAGCACCAGTTCGGTCTAGCCTAGTTATGCTTAATTCAACCTGGTCAAAAATCCACAAACCATTCATATACGATGAACAAACTAGTGTTGCCTGCGGATAACCTAGTTGCTCTAAAGAAATTTGCTCAGAGCGAGGATAAAGCCTATTGTCAAGATAAACTATTTGTGATAAGTTTTTGTAAAACAATAATGGTTTAAGCGGACTAGAAATGTCTAAAAATGAAATATCGCCCAATTGTTTGTTGCTGTAACGATTTAATTCCTCTCCTTTTTGGTTTAGTTGGGTTAACTCTTCTTTGTTTATGATGTAGAGGTTTCCTACTTGGTCGGCTTCTATATTTTGGCCGGTATAATTAAAAGATTCTACGAGTTTTGGAGGCTTTTGAGAAAAACCTATTGAACTTATAAATAAAAGTAGAAAAACCGATAGGTAAGTTTTCATGAAATTAATTTTAATAATGAATCCATTACATCTCTGTTGTTAGATAACCTTGGAACTTTGTGTTGGCCTCCTAATTTACCTTTTTCTTTTAACCAAAGGTAAAAAGTTCCTTCAGGTGCAATATGAATTTTGGGTTCGGTTAAGGCTAAATCTTGGTAACGCTTGGCTTCATAATCTGAATTGATGGCTTTTAAATAAGTATCTAAAGAGCTACTAAAAAATTCGATATTTTCAGGTTGTTTGTCAAATTCAATAACCCATTCGTGGGCACCTTTTTCTTTGTTGTTTAAGTAAATGGGTGCAACCGAATATTCTTTTACAATAGCATTAGTTTTTTCGCAAGCATGAGCAATAGCTTTGTCTGTATTATCGGCAATTACTTCTTCGCCAAAAGCATTTATAAAGTATTTTGTTCTGCCTGAAACAATAATTCTAAATGGATCGAGAGAGGTAAATTTAACAGTATCACCAATCATATAGCGCCATAAACCTCCATTGGTAGAAATAATAATTGCATAGTTTTCGCCAATTTTCACATCATGCAGAGTGAGCGTTTTAGGATTTTCTTTTCCATATTCATCCATGGGCATAAACTCATAGTAAATACCATAATCAAGCATCAAAAGCATTTCCTTTTCAGGATTATTTTCAAATCGGTCTTGAATGCCAAAAAATCCTTCTGAGGCATTATACGTTTCTAAATAATTTACTTTATCAGAAGGAAAAAAGTTTTGAAAGGTTGTTTGGTAAGGCTTAAAGCTAACTCCGCCATGAATATATAATTCCATGTTCGGCCAAACTTCAAGCATGTTGCTTTTTCCAGAAATCTCTAAAATTCTTTTCATTAATAAAATTAGCCAGGTAGGTACACCAGTAATGTTGGTTACATCCTCATGCATCGATTCTCGTGCCACCTTTTCAATTTTTTCTTCCCATTTGGGTAATAGGGCGGTTTCTTTACTTGGAATTCGAACGTACTCAGCCCAATAGGGTAGGTTTTTTATGATGATTGAAGATAAATCTCCGTAATATGAATCTTTGCTAAACTGATTAACTTCTGAGCTTCCTCCCAACACCAAAGCTTTACCAGAGTAAAGCATGCTTTCAGGATATTGCTTGTAATAAAGCGCTAACATATCTTTTCCGCCTTTGTAGTGGCAATCTTCTAAAGCTTCTTTGCTTACGGGAATAAACTTGCTTTTATCTGAAGTTGTACCTGATGATTTTGCAAACCATTTTATTTCTGATGGCCACAAAACATTTTGCTCGCCATGTTTAACACGCAATATATACTCTCTTAAACTATCGTAATCTTGGATGGGAATTCGGTTTTTAAATTCATCTAAATTATTGATGGATTTATAATCATATTTTTTTCCCCACTCGGTATTTTTAGCTGTATTAACCAACTTTTCGAGCAACTCCTCCTGTACTTGGTGTGGAAACTTCATGAAAAGCTCAATTTGATGCATTCGCTTTTGCATGGCCCAACCTAAAACAGAATTTAATATTTTCATACGCTACTAATCAATTTTCGAATCTTATTTCAGCCCTAAAAATAGCATTGATTTTGGTTTTGAAGCAAAGTCAAATTAATAAATAACTAATCATTAGAATTCTATTTTAAAATCCCAAGAATAATCAATCTTAAATATTGACCTTTAAATAGATTATTGTTTCGGGGTTTGTTTTTCAATTATTTGCTTGGCAGCAGAAAACGGACTCAGTTTTTGGTTGGCCACATCTTCTTCGAAGTTTTGCCAATTTGCTTTTACAATTTCGTTTTGAAAAAACGAGGTTTCTAATTCTTGCTTTACAGCTTCTTTAAACCAAAAAACTGCTTGGTTGGCCCTGCGATGTTCAAAATAATTTGATTTTTTGTTTTTGTTGAGGTGAACCTGAATTCCCTTCCAAACTTTGTCAATGGCCTTTTTGTGCAAGGCAGAACATAACATTACTCTTGTTGCTTGGCTACTTTCTGGCAAAGGGAAAAGATGCAAAGCATTTTCCAATTGATTTTTGGCCAACATGGCTTTCTTTTCGTTTTCGCCTTCGGCTTTGTTTATTACAATGCCATCCGCCATTTCCATAATGCCGCGTTTTATGCCTTGTAACTCGTCTCCTGCGCCCGGAATCATCAAGAGCAAGAAAAAATCTACCATAGCGCCAACCGAAATTTCACTTTGGCCAACGCCAACAGTTTCAATCAAAATAATATCGTAACCTGCTGCTTCTAAAATTGTAATCGATTCGCGTGTGGCTTTGGCAACGCCACCCAATGTGCCCGATGATGGAGTAGGGCGTATAAAAACATTGGTGTTTTGCGAAAGATTTTCCATTCGGGTTTTATCGCCCAAAATGCTTCCTTTTGTTTTTTGGCTTGATGGGTCTATTGCCAAAATGCCAATTTTGTGATTTTGGTCTAAAAGGTGCTCGCCAAGTGCTTCAATAAAAGTGCTTTTTCCAACTCCGGGTACACCCGTAATACCTATTCTAAGTGAGTTTTTTTTGTGTTTGGTTAAGCTATTCACCAACTCATTTCCTAAATTATGGTATTGGGGTAAATTGCTTTCAATCAAAGTTAAAGCTTTACTGATGGATTTAATATCGCCATTCAGTATTTCACTTTCAAGCAATTTAATATCAACTTGATTGTGCTTTTTCTGCAAAAACTTGCTGCGAATGTTTTTATTGATGTAGTTTGAAGCGATAACCTTGAGTCTTTAAAAACCCAAATTTAACAATCTACTTCAGGTTATGATGAAAAGTTATGATTGGCGATTTACAATTTCCCGATAACTTTTCGCTTACAGTGAATTTATACTTCATGCCAGTTTGAATTCTATTTCTTTCAAGAATTATTTTGTCAATTTTAAGGTCTTGAAGCTTTTCTAAGTATTGGGTTTCGTTTTTTAAACTGCTGTTGTTAAACTTCATGGCAACCGAATACAAAGTATCACCATTTTCAACGTATGGTTTTACTTCAGTAATTTTTCCCAAACTTTCGAAACTTTGCCAATCGCAAGCGGGGTTTGATTGAGTGCAACCAAAAAATCCAACAAGCAAAAACAAGTAGATAATATTTCTCACCATAATTTTTCTAAAGCGCAAATAAACAGATTTACAATTCAAATTACATTTAGATTTACTAAAAGGTTCAAATTAATTGATTATCCCTAAAATCATCAAAACTCCCATCAAAATCATTAACAGCCCTATTACAGTTTGAATAATGGAAATGGTAGTTTTTTGCAACAATTTCTTGCCAAAGTATGCTCCTAAAAAGGCAGCCAAAACGCTAATGACTAAAATTTTAAAGTTTAAATCGGCAAAACTTCCTTTAAAGTTGAAGGCGTAAATGGTAATTCTAACCAAATCAACAATTACAGCTATGGCAACTCCTGTGGCAATAAAAGCTGTTTTTTCTAGCCCAACTTTCACCAAAAAGGCCGCACGTAAAGCACCTTGATGACCTGATAATCCCCCAAAAAATCCAGATAGAAATCCGCCAAACTGAAGCAAGTTATTGGGCAATTGCCAATTTTTTAATTTGGGTAAAAGTTCAAAAAAGGCAAATACAATTAGTAAGCTTCCAATAATAAGGTTGATGTAATTTAACTGTCTTCCAAAAAGAATAAAAGTATTTCCGGTAGCTTCAAAATAAGCGACATAACTCAAAATATCTGCTCCGATTAAAGCGCCAATTAACGCAGGTATTCCAAATTTTATTAGTGTTTTATAATGAATTGATTTACCTACCAAACCCAATTTAAAAAAGTTGTTTAGCAAATGAACAATCGCCGTTAAAGCAACTGCAATTTCGGGTGGGTAAAACAACAAAAAGGTGGGTAGTAAAATTGTACCCAACCCAAAACCCGAGAAAAAAGTAAGTATGGAAGCCAACAAAGCAACAGCAGGCACAAGAATATATTCCATAATGCAAATGTGATAACTTCTGATGAATTCAAACCATTAAATTTGTGAGCTTACCAAAGCCCATAAATGTTAAACAAAGTATTTTCTGCATTTTTTATTTTGTTGGTTCGATTTTACCAAGGTGCTATTTCGCCTTTGTTTGGAGCCAATTGCAGATTTACCCCAACTTGTTCCACCTATACTGTAGACGCCATTAAAGATTGGGGCGCATTTAAAGGCGTTTGGTTAGGAATTAAACGATTTTCTAAATGTCAACCTTGGGGCCCATCGGGTTACGACCCAGTTCCAAAAAAAACAAAACCACATGTTCACCATTGATATCCATACCCACATTTTACCCGAAAACATTCCGAATTTTAAAGAGAAGTTTGGTTACGGTGGATTTATAAACCTTGAGCATCATAAACCTTGTTGTGCCAAAATGATGAAAGATGGCCAATTTTTTAGGGAGGTGGAAGCTAATTGTTGGGATGGTGCAACCCGTGCCACAGAATGCGACCATTATCATGTTGATGTGCAGGTTCTATCTACCGTTCCGGTAATGTTTTCGTACTGGGCAAAACCAAAAGATACGTTGGAAGTTTCAAAATTTTTAAACGATCATATTGCTGAGGTTGTAAGTCTTTTTCCAAAAAGGTTTATTGGTTTAGGAACCTTGCCGATGCAATCGCCTGATTTGGCCATTAAGGAATTAGAACGTTGTAAAAAAATAGGTTTGGTTGGGGTTGAAATCGGCTCGCACATAAATGATTGGAATTTAAACGACGAAAACCTTTTCCCGATTTACGAAGCCATGCAAGATTTAGATATGGCTGTTTTTGTTCATCCTTGGGATATGATGGGAAAAGACAAAATGAGCAAATATTGGTTGCCGTGGTTGGTAGGTATGCCTGCTGAAACTTCGTTGGCCATAACCTCTATGATATTTGGTGGCGTTTTCGAAAAATTTAAAAAACTGCGTGTTGCTTTTGCTCATGGAGGAGGTTCTTTTCCGGCAACTATTGGCAGAATTGAACACGGATTTAACGTTCGCCCAGATTTGTGCGCCATAGACAATGCCATAAACCCAAAGGATTATTTAGGTAAATTTTGGTTAGACTCGTTGGTGCACGACC
Source organism: Flavobacteriales bacterium (assembly GCA_018609045.1). Taxonomy (GTDB): domain Bacteria; phylum Bacteroidota; class Bacteroidia; order Flavobacteriales_G; family Salibacteraceae; genus JAAZVO01. The sequence goes on along the minus strand of JABAYK010000018.1, from coordinate 19,471 downwards.
CCACCATGTTAGATTATATTGTTGATTTAATGGGCCAAAAAAGAGTGGCTTTGGGTACTGATTATCCTTTTCCTTTAGGCGAATTACAACCAGGTGAACTAATAAACTCTATGAATTGGCCAGATGATAAAAAACTTGATTTACTCTCTGGCGCAGCTTTAGAATGGTTGAATTTGGATGGGAAAATGTTTTAGTGAGTTTTTTAAGAACTAGCGAAAAACGATGTCCAACCTACCTAAATGGCAGGGAAACTCAATAATTGAAAACAGATGTCAGTTCGAATTTGTGCAGCGCAGCGGAAGTAATATCGAGAACATTTCAAAATTCTTTTTTCAAAGCACATCTCGATATAATTTTTTCGTACCTCAAAAATCACTCGATGTGACATCTGAATTATATCTTCAATTAAAAAGACTCTTCACCCCTTAGCTAAATGAATTTAGGTGAAGAAACCCTAAAGAAAATCTAGCACAAAACCGTTCCTCAAGTCTTTTTTTTACAAATGGCTTAACCTATTAGTTTTGCAAAAATTTTTGCATGAAGAAAATAGCAAGCACAGTTTTAGTTTTTTTGGCTTTCACACTAGCTGTAAATGCACAATATGGATATTGGCAGCAAAGTGTAAATTATAAAATGGATATCAACCTAAATGTTGAAACAAATCAATTTACAGGCAAACAAGAATTAACCTACACCAACAATTCTCCTGATACATTAACCAAAGTTTTTTACCACCTTTATTTTAATGCTTTTCAGCCAGGTAGTATGATGGATGTTCGCTCAAGAACCATTGAAGACCCAGACCCAAGGGTAGGTTCAAGAATAGCAGCTTTAAAACCAGAAGAAATAGGCTATCAAAAAATTGATAGACTAACCCAAGATGGTAAAAAAATCAAATATGAAATTTCGGGAACTATTTTAGAAGTTGAATTAGCCAAGCCATTACTACCGGGCAAAAAAACAATTTTGAATATGGATTTTAGCGCCCAAGTTCCTATTCAAATACGCAGATCGGGCAGAGATAACAAAGAAGAAATTCGTTATTCAATGACCCAATGGTATCCTAAATTATGCGAATACGATGAAGATGGTTGGCACTCAGACCCATACATTGGTAGAGAGTTTCATGGCGTTTTTGGAAATTTTGAAGTTAACATCACATTAGATTCATCATATGTAGTTGCCGCAACAGGTTATTTACAAAACAAAACTGAAATTGGCCACGGTTATATTGAAAACAGCCAAGTAAAAAGACCAAACTCTAAAAACTTAATGTGGAAATTTAAGGCAGAAATGGTTCACGATTTTGCTTGGGCTGCAGACCCAGATTATACCCACACAATAGCTAAAACATCAAACGGAACTGAAATTCATTTTTTCTACCAAGCAGATACTTGCAAAGAAAACTGGGAAAAACTTCCTGAATATGCAGTGCAGTGTTTCGAAATTATGAATAATACTTTTGGAGAATATCCGTACAAAAAATACTCAGTAATTCAGGGTGGAGATGGCGGAATGGAATACCCGATGGCAACTTTAATTGTAGGTAGAATTTCGCTTAAGGGTTTAATTAGTGTTACGGTACATGAAGCAATACACTCTTGGTATCAACACGCTTTGGCAACCAACGAAAGCAAATATCCATGGATGGACGAAGGCTTTACTTCCTACGCTCAAGATTATGTTTTAAATGAAATTTACGGAGGCCGAAATCCTAATCCGCATGCTGGAGCATACAGAGGTTATTACAGGTTGATGGAATCTGGAAAAAACGAACCATTAACAACCCATGCCGATCATTACCAAACCAATTTTGCCTATGGGGTAAATTCTTACTCTAAAGGACAAGTATTTTTACATCAGTTAAGTTATGTAATTGGTTACGAGGCCTTTTTTAAAGGCATGAAAAATTATTACAACCAATGGAAATTCAAACATCCAAAACCAGTAGATTTTAAAAAGGTTATGGAAAAAGCTTCAGGCATGGAACTCGATTGGTACTTTGATTATTTCATTACCTCAACAAACAAAATAAACTATGCCATTAAAAGTGTAAACTGCGATGCAGGAATCACAAAAATCACCATTGAGAATAAAGGCGATTTCCCAATGCCATTAGATATTTCGGTGATATTAAACGATGGTACCGAAATACTTTACAACATACCTTTGCGTGTTATGAGAGGGGCAAAAACCAATGAAAACAAAACTGTTTTCGAAGTTTTAGAAGATTGGCCTTGGGTTTATCCTGATTATGCCTTTTCTATTGAACATGATATTGATGAAATTCAAAGTATAATTATCGATCCATCGCAAAGATTGGCCGATGTAGACCAAGATGACAATGTTTACCCTAACCAAAAAACAATCATTTTTGAATCAAAATAATCCTAACTGAAATGCCTGCTTTGTATAACAAATACGATAAAGAAACCCTTTTAAAAATGTTCGCCCAAGAGCCACATCATCGTATTACAATTTCTTTTTACAAATACGCCAACATTGGCAACCCAAACGTATTTAGAGATCATTTGTACCAAATGCTTTCAGAATTAAAAGTTTTGGGCAGAATATATGTTTCTTCAGAAGGAGTTAATGCTCAAATTAATATTCCCGAAGAAAATATGTACACTCTGCGTCAAAAGCTTGATGAAATAACATTTTTAGAAGGGTGCAGGTTAAATGTTGCTATTGAGCAAAATGATCTTTCGTTTTTAAAACTAAAAATTAAAGCTCGGTCCAAAATTGTGGCAGATGGTTTAGATGATTCAACCTTTGATGTTACCAAGCGAGGAAAACATGTAGATGCTGAAGAGTTTAACCAACTGGCCGAAAAAGACAATACCATTATTGTTGATATGCGAAACCATTACGAAAGTGAGGTTGGACATTTTAAAAATGCTTGGTGCCCAGATGTTGATACTTTTAGAGAAGAACTAGATTTTGTAGAAGAAACACTAAAAGGCAATGAAGGTAAAAATGTATTGATGTATTGCACAGGTGGAATTCGGTGCGAAAAAGCAAGTGCTTACTTTAAGCACAAAGGTTTCGAAAACGTTTACCAACTCAATGGTGGTATTATAGAATATACTCGCCAAGTAAGAACCAAAAAACTAGAAAATAAATTTATTGGAAAAAACTTTGTTTTCGATGAAAGATTAGGCGAGCGAATTTCAGATGATATTATTGCTACTTGTCACCAATGCGGCAAACCATGCGATGATCACACCAACTGCAAAAATGTGGCTTGTAATCTTTTGTTTATTCAATGCGAAGATTGTAAAACCAAAAATCAAAATTGCTGTTCTGATGAGTGTAAAGAAATTAATGCTTTGCCAGTTGATGTTCAACGCGAAATGAGAAAAGGAAAATTTGTAGCGAGAAAAGTATTTAATAAAGGACGCTCAGAGAAACTAAAGTTTAAACCCAACAACACCAAACCTTCAGTAGATGTCTGAAAATTATTTGCAAATTTTAAACAGAATAAATTCCTTCTTTTTTGATGTAGACGGCGTTTTAACAGACGGCTCAGTAACCTTAATGCCCGGTGGAGAGCAGGTAAGGGTAATGAATGTAAAAGATGGTTACGTGTTGCAATTGGCTGTAAAAATGGGATACAATATTGCCATTATTACAGGAGGTAAATCTCAAGAAGTTAAAAAAAGATTAGAAGGTTTAGGTATTCAGCATGTTTACTTGGGTGCTTCAAATAAGCTAGAAGTTTTTAAAGAGCATTGCGAAATTTATGGAATAAACCCAAGCGATAGTTTATACATGGGAGATGATATTCCAGATTATGAGGTGATGAAGGAAGTAGGTTTTGCTGCTGCTCCAAATGATGCAGCGCCCGAAATAAAATCAATTTCAAATTATATATCTCCCGAAAAAGGAGGTCACGGTTGTGTTAGAGATATTATTGAAAAAACAATGCGTGTACAAAAAAAATGGTTCAAACCAGAACAAGCTCCAAACTTTGAGAATTTTACTTGGTAATGAAAATAATTAAAGCTTATTTAACCGTTTTCAGAGCCAAAAACTTGGCAATTATTGCTTTAACCATGTACTTAATGCGTTGGGGAATTTTAAAGCCATTTGCCGAAGTTCATCAGTTAGAGTCTCAAATAACCGAGTTAAATTTTTTCTTACTTGTTTTAAGTGTTGTATTTGTTGCCGCAGGGGGCTATTTAATTAACGACTATTTCGATTTAAAAATTGATAGGATTAACAAACCTGAAAAAATTGTGGTTGGCAGATTTATCAAAAGGAGGGTAGCAATTGTTTTAAATTGGGTACTAAATGCCATTGGTTTTTTTATTGGTTTTTACGTTAGTTATACCATTGGTTTGTGGCAATTGTGTTTTATTCATCTTTTTTTAATCTTTTCTCTTTGGTTTTATTCTACAGAATTTAAAAGGCAATTAATTATCGGAAACTTTATTATTTCGATGGCTGTGGCTCTTGTGCCATTCACTGTGGCCCTTTATGAAATACCTGCGTTAGAGTTTTATTATGCGCCAAAAATCATAAAGATTGCCCAAGATTATGCCGAGGTTGATCAAAAAATTAAAATAGAAATTGGCGAAACATTGATGGAATTAGATGAAGACCCAAGAGTGGCCTATGCTAAATTTAGAAGAAACCTTTTTTATTGGATTTTAGCCTTTTCAGGGTTTGCCTTTTTGCTTTCGTTTTCGCGAGAAATTACCAAAGATGCCGCAGATATTGAGGGCGATGAAACTTTTCGATGCAAAACAATTCCAATTGTTTTCGGGACTAAAAACACCAAAATTATTGTTTCTATTATTTACCTTTTGGTGATTGGGTTATTAATTACAGCCCAACAAATGTTTTTAAAAGACAAATGGACATTTCTTTATGTAATAGTATTGCTTGTTCCTATGTTAATATTTGCGATGATTTCAACCATTAGGGCAAATAATCAATTAGGATTTCAAAGGGCAAGTACCATCAATAAATTGGCAAGTGTAATTGGTATTTTGTATGCTGTTTTAGCCCACTATTTAATTTCAGGATTAGCTTAATGGAGTTGCTACTTGCATCAAAATCTCCAAGAAGAAGAGAGCTTATTGCCCAGTTAGGATACAAATATCAAATTATTGATAATAACGCTCCTGAAGACTTTCCTCATCATTTAAAAGCAGAACAAATTCCAGTTTTTTTAGCCGAGCAAAAGGCCAATTTTAACAAATTATCGTTAAGCCAAAACCAAGTAGCCATTTTTGCTGATACCATTGTTTGGTGCGAAGATGAGGTTTTAAATAAGCCTGAAAATTATGAAGAAGCCAAGAAAATGCTTCAAAAACTATCGGGTAAAAGTCACCAAGTAATAAGTGGCCTTTGTTTAAAATCGCACCACAAAAAAGAAAGTTTTTTTGATATTACCACGGTTTATTTTAAACCATTACTAGAAAACGAAATAGATTACTACATAAAAAATTATAAACCTTATGACAAAGCAGGTGCATATGGAATTCAAGAGTGGATTGGATTTATTGGAGTTGAAAAAATTGAAGGCTCGTACTTTAACGTTGTTGGATTACCCATTCAAAAATTATATCAAAAGCTGCTTACTTTTTAGCTTTTTGCTGTTTGGCTTTTTTACCAATGCTCAAAAACCTTTAGATGTTGAAGGTATAAAAAACTGGGATAGGGTAAAAAGCTATAACCTATCTAACCTAGGATTACTTTTTTCCATCGAAGTTGAAAATCAGCAAGAAGAAAGGTTTTTACAATATGGCTCTGTAGGAGCTGGTGTTTACAAAACCCAAGAAAGAGGTAAAAGTCCAAAGTTTACTCCGGGCGAAGAATTGGTAATGTTTACCATAGCGCCTAACAAAGCATTGGTAGATAGCATTAAACTTGCCAAACAAAACAAACTTAAAAATGCCAACAAAGCCAAAACACCTGAAGATACTTTAGGAGTTTACTTTTTTGAGCTTGATACTTTGTTAAAATTCAATAACTTGGTGAGTTACAAAGTACCTGCAGATTCAGGAAATTACTTTGCCATTCATCTAAAAAAATCAATTTATCCAAAAATTAAGGAAGCTCCACAAGAAGAAGAAAAACAATGGTGGAAATTTTTCGAAAAGGAAAAGCCAGCTCCAAAAGAGCCTAAAAAGCACAAACCAACCTCTAAATCTTTGGTAATTGGTTCTTGTTTAAGTCCAAATTTTGAAGCAATTGAAAATGTGAAAGCTTACGAAATATCAAATGGTGGAAACCAAATTGCTTACATAAAAGCTACCACTGATACTTTAGACAGTTTGCAAATTATGATTTACAAACCTCAGGCAGAAGATATTGCTGTGTTTAAAACCAAAGGTGAAATTAAAAGCTTAGAGTTTGATTATACAGGTAGGCAACTTGTTTTTTTACATTCAATCGATACCAATAAACAAAAGCAATTCGAGTTAAAATACCTCAATTTAAATCAAGATTCATGTAAAACTATTGTAGAGGGTAAACCTACTTTTTTTCCTGATGGATATAGTTTAAGTGAGCATGGTAAAGTGTTTTTCAGCGAAAGCGGAAACAAAATATTTTTTGGGTACGGAAAACAACCTGAGTTGGATAAAAAAGACACAATTTTAAAAGAGGATTTGCCCCAACTTGATATTTGGAGCTGGACTGATAACAGGTTGCAGCCTCATCAATTAAAAGAGCTAAAAGGCGATTTAAACCAAAGTTTCGATGCTTTTTACCATACCCAAAATAACAAAGTAGTTTTACTTGGCGATACAACCATTAGCAGTTTAAGAGTTTTGCAAAATGCAGAATCTGAATTTGGATATGCTGTGGACAGAAACAAATTCTTAAAATCTGTAAGTTGGGAATACCCAAGTGCCTCAGTAATATATTCTGTAAATATGCAAACGGGAGAGCTTACAACTTTACTCGATTCACATAGGTTTCAGTTTACTTTTTCGCCTGATGGGAAATATTTAGCTTACTACAAAGACCAAACAAAAAGTTGGTTTTTAATGGATGTAACAACACAAAAATCCGTAGATATAACTTCTCAAATTCAAGATGTTTTTTATGATGTAGAACACGATACACCTTCACCTGCTAGAGCTTATGGAATTGCAGGTTGGGGAAAAGAAAACAAACAAATTATTATTAAAGGTGGATTTGATTTGTGGGTGGTAGAGGTAAATAATCCCTCAAAATTTTATTGTTTAACCAAAAATGATGGTAAAAATAAAAGCATAAGATATCGACCGTTTTTATCAAACACAGAAGAAGAATATTACAACTTGAACAACCATGTAAACCTTTTAGGTTTTTCTGAAATTACCAAAGAAAATCAGTTTTACAGGGTTTTAAGAGGAAGTCTTCCTGAAAAGTGGCATGTTGAAGAAGGCTACACCTTAAACCTCGAAGAAAAAACAAGGTTTGGTTCACATTTAATATTTACCAAACAAAATTTTAACACCTTTCCTGATGCATTTTTAACCAATCCCAATTTTTCAGATGTTCACCGGTTAACCAATTTAAACCCTCAACAAAAAGATTATGCATGGGGAAATGTTGAATTAATTAAATTCAAAAAAGACAATGGCGAAGAATTAGAAGGATTGGTTTTCTTGCCAGATAATTTTGACAAAACAAAGCAATATCATAGCATAGTTTATTTCTACGAAACTTACTCAGATAGATACAAAAGCTATTTCGCGCCAAGGTTGAGTGCCTCTATAATTAACCCGAGCCATTATGCAAGCAATGGGTATGTTGTTTTTATTCCAGATATTACCTATACAGATGGTTATCCGGGTAAAAATGCAGTTGAAGCTGTTGTGGCAGGAACTAAATATGTAACTGAAAAATACAATCTTCATCCCGAAAAAATCGGAATACAAGGCCAAAGTTGGGGAGGCTACCAAACCGCATTTATCATAACCCAAACCAATATGTTTAAGGCTGCTATGGCAGGCGCACCAGTAAGCAACATGACTTCAGCCTATGGTGGAATTAGATGGGGCTCTGGTTATAGCAGAATGTTTCAGTACGAAAACACCCAAAGCCGAATTGGCAAAACCTTGTGGGATGCCACCGAACTATACATTTACAACTCGCCGTTATTTTATGCCAACCAAGTAAATACGCCACTTTTAATTATGCATAATGATAACGATGGAGCAGTTCCGTGGTATCAAGGTATTGAATATTTTGTGGCTTTACGCCGATTAAATAAACCTGTTTGGATGTTAACTTACAACAACGAAGAACACAACCTTCGTAAGGCGCCAAACAAAGAAGATTTAACCATTAGAATGATGCAATTTTTCGATTATTACCTGAAAGATGCTCCAGCCCCAAGTTGGCTTGTTAACGGACTTCCTGCCATAAAAAAAGGTAAAGAATATCGTTACGAGTTAATCGACGAATAGGGGAACTGACAAAATTTCTTTAAATCTTGTTAAAGAGGTAAAAGGAATATTATTTGTAAATAGTTTTGGTAAAATTTTAAAGAAAATAAAACAATAAAAATATGATTTGGGTAATTCTAATTGGCTTCATGATTTTAAGTTGGTTGGTTGGCAATCAATTGAAATCTAGGTTTAAAAAATATGCTGCGGTTCCAACTTCAAGTGGATTAAGTGGTGCCGAAATAGCTGAAAAAATGTTGCGAGACAACAACATTTACGATGTGCAAGTTATGAGTGTTCAAGGTCAACTTACAGACCATTACAACCCACAAAATAAAACCATCAATTTATCGCATGATGTTTACAATGGTAGAAATGTTTCAGCTGCTGCTGTAGCGGCGCATGAAACAGGCCATGCAGTGCAACATGCCCAGGCTTACAGCTTTTTGCAGTTTAGGTCGGCAATGGTTCCTTTGGTAGGGTTAAGTTCTAAGTTAATGAACATAATTTTTATTGCCTCTATTTTATTCAGTTTTGTTTTGAGCGTTTTTAGTTTTCAACAAATGATTTTGATTGTTGTGTTGGCGCAAGGTGTAATTACCCTCTTTAGTTTAGTTACTTTGCCAGTAGAGTTTGATGCAAGTAATAGGGCTTTGGCTTGGTTAAATGCAAGCGGAATTACCCGTGGCACAGAATATGATAATGCTAAAGACGCCTTAAAATGGGCAGCGATGACATATGTAGTTTCTGCTTTGGCAGCAATTTCTACCTTGTTGTATTACGTTACCATGTTAACCGGAGGCGACGATTAAAAAAAATAGACTATGAACTACAAAAAAATATTTTTAGGCCTGATTTTCTCGGGCCTTTTTTTTGGCGCATTTGCAGCCGATAAAAATGTGGAAGCGAAAATTTCTAAAGTAACTGTTTATCTAAACGGAGCTCAGGTAAAAAGGTCGGGATCTACTTCTGTCGCAGCAGGAAAATCAAGTTTAATAATTGATAATTTACCTTCTAATATTGATGTGAATTCAATTCAGGCATCTGGCAAAGGTGATTTTACAATACTTGCAGTTAATTACAAAAACAGAGATTATAACTCAAATGAATATCCTCAAAGCATCCTCGATTTGCAAAATGAAATTTCTGATTTGAGCGATAGCATTTCTTTTAACGATAATTTGTTGCAAGCTTTGGCTGAAGAAAAAAATATGATTCTGCAAAACAACAAAGTAGATTATTCTAAGCTAGGTTTTGCCACCGAAGATTTAGAAGACCTATCAGACTTTTTTAGAGAAAGAATAACAGCATTGTTAGATTTATCTACCAAAACCAAAATAGAAAATCGAAAGTTAAATAACCAAAAAACAAAACTTCAAACTCAAGTAAACGAAGAAATCCAAAATTGGAGATATTTAAACGGAAGCATTGTTTTAGATATTTACTCTAAAACTAACGCCAATGCGGCTTTTGAAGTAGATTATTATGTTGCCAGTGCGGGTTGGCAGCCTGTTTATAACATCAAATCAGAAAACATAAACCAACCAGTTGAATTGAATTACAATGCCAAAGTTTACCAAAATACCGGCGAAGAGTGGAACAATGTTTTGTTAACACTTTCAACCACAAACCCAAGGTTAAATAACAACAAACCTGTAGTTTATCCTTGGAGGTTAGATTTTATCAATCCAAATCAATTTCAAGGTTATGGCACCAATTTAAGAAAAGATGCAGGTATTGCATTGTTTGATACAGAGCAAGCCGCTGATGATTTTAATCCTGAACCTGCTGGCACTGCAGCCAACTTCACCGAGGTTAGCCAAAATATTACAAGTGTGTCATTTGATATTAGCTTGCCTTATTCAATTCCATCATCAGGTACACCTCAATTGGTAAACATTCAAAACTTGAAACTTAATGCAACCTACGAATATTATGCTGCACCAAAATTGGCTCAAAGTGCTTATTTAATTGCAAAAGTTAAAGATTGGGAAGACAAAAACCTATTGCCTGGAGAAGCCAATATTTATTTACAAAACACTTTTGTAGGCAAAAGTTTCATCAACCCTTCAAGTGTAAACTCTGAGTTAGATTTATCTTTTGGGGTAGATAACCAGGTTGTAGTTACAAGAGAAAGAATAAAGAATTATTGTAGCACCAGTATGCTTGGTAGCAACAAAAAAGAGGCAATTGGTTATGAAATAAAGGTTAGAAACACCAAAGCAGTTCCAATCAAAATAAAAATCCAAGATCAAATTCCCACTACAGGTAATTCTGAAATATCAATAAGTGTAGAAGAAGATAGTGATGGAGAGCTCAACAAAGATTCTGGCATTTTAACATGGGAAAAGAACATATCGGCTTCAAGTACCGAAAAAGTAGAAGTTAAATTCGAAGTTAAATTCCCGAAAGAGAAATTTGTGAATTTGTAATTGAATAAATTACAAATAAAAAGCCCTCCGATTTCGAAGGGCTTTTAGTACAAATAATTTTCAATAACTGTAATCTAACCCTGAACTTTTCGAGGAACGGAAAAATGCCCGAAGGGTAATTATTAATTCTCTATTAATAATTACTTAAACATATTCCCCAAACCGCCCATTCCAGGTATGCTTGGCATCGCATCTTTGGCAACAGAAGCCATTTCGGCTTCGTTTACACTTTTGGCCTTTGATAAGGCATCATTTAGCGCCAAAACCAAATAATCAGTAAGTTCTTCTTTGTCACCATGCATCAAAGAATCATCAAATTCAATGGATTTTATCTCGCTATTGGCAGTTGCAATAACAGTAACTTTGCCTTGAGGTGATTGCCCATTTACCATTACATGGTTTAATCTTTCTTTGGTTTCTTCAGCTTTCTTTTTGGCTTCCTGAAGTTTGCTCATCATGTCTCCGAACATAATTCTTTTATTTTTTTATCCAACTTAAATTATACAAATCTTTTCTTCTGTCTTTTAGTGTGTTTACACTTCCATGATTATGAAGCTCGTGCAAAAGTGATAAATCTACATCAGCAATAATTGTCATTTCGGTGTTTGGAGTTGCCTCTGCTTTTATAGAATTTGTTGGAAAAGCAAAATCGCTTGGCGTAAAAATAGCCGATTGAGCATATTGAATATCCATATTATTTACTTTGGGTAAATTTCCAACACATCCGGCAATAGCTACATAGCATTCGTTTTCAATGGCCCTTGCTTGGGCGCAATGTCTAACTCTTGTGTATCCGTTTTGGGTATCGGTTAAAAACGGAACAAACAAAATTTGCATTCCTTCATCTGCATAAAATCTGGCTAACTCAGGAAACTCAACATCGTAACAAATTAAAATGCCAATTTTGCCTGCATCGGTATCAAAAACTTTAAGCTTATCGCCACCTTTCATTCCCCAGCTATGAATTTCAGACGGAGTTGCATGAATTTTTCTGTAGCTCTCGAAAGAGCCATCCCTTCTGCATAAGTAGGAGATGTTTCTCAATACGCCATCTTCTAAAATTGGCATGGAGCCGGTAATAATATTGATGTTGTAAGAAACCGCAAATTCACAAAATTTTTGACGCAAAGGCTCAGTATGGTCAGCTAGTTTTCTAATGGCAGTAGCTTCGCCTAAATCATTATACTTGGCCATTAATGGGGCTTCAAACAATTCAGGAAACAAAACAAAATCACTTTGATAATCGCTTACAGCATCAATAAAAAACTCTACTTGTTCAACAAGGGCATCAAAATCTTTAAAAAGCCTCATTTGCCATTGTACCAAACCGATTCTAACCACACTTTTAGGCGTATTTATGGTGTAATCTTTTTCTTGGTAATAAATGTTATTCCACTTTAAAAGGGTAGCAAACTCTTTAGATTCTTTATCTCCTTCTAGGTATTTTTCTAATATTTTTTTAACGTGAAAATCATTTGCCAATTGAAAAGCTAGAGTAGGGTCGTAAATTTCTTTTTCTTTTACCTTTTCAATATATTCTCTTGGCGATAATTCTTTCGAATATTTAAGGTAGTTTGGAATTCTTCCTCCAGCTACTATTCCTTCAAGGTTAAGGTTTTCACACAATTCTTTTCTCGCATCATATAGTCTTCTGCCAAGCCTCATTCCTCTAAAATCAGGACTCACAAAAACATCTATTCCATATAAAATATTGCCATCGTAAGTATGGGTTTTAAAAGTGTAATTACCTGTAATTTGTTCGTAATTATGATTATCTCCAATCTTTTTGTAATCTACAATAATGCTCAGTGCGGCACCTGCTACTTTCCCATTTACCTTAATACAAATTTGTCCTTCAGGAAAAACCTTAAGAAGTTTTGATATTGCTTTTTCGCTCCAATAAGGATATTCCATTTCTGGATAAGCTTTAATCATTACCTCTTTAAGCTCAACATAGTCGTCAAACTCTAAATGTTTTAGCTCAACTGTTGTATTTTCAACTTCTTGCATATTTTGCTGTTTATTTTGCAATTTTCGATATAAAAAATTTAGTATAAATATGTAAAACAGATTAAATTGTTTTGTTCATGAAAAATATCTTTCTTTTTATTTTATTCTTTTTGATTTTGCAAATTGGTTTTGCCCAAAAACAAAAAATATTCAATCCAACTAAGTTTTTGGCCTTAGGAGATTCATATACTATTGGAGAGAGTGTAAGTGAGCAAGAACGTTGGCCTAACCAATTGATGGATTCACTTTTTGAGCTAGGCGTAACAGAACCACAAGCAAAGATTATTGCTACTACTGGCTGGAGAACAGATCAACTGAAAAATGCTATTATTAATTCGGGTTTAGGTGATACTTTTAATTTGGTTTCAGTTTTAATTGGCGTAAACAACCAATACCAAGGCAGAAATTTAAATCAGCAACGACAAGATTTTCCTGAAATTTTAAACCTTGCTATTGAAAAGGCAGGAGGAGATACTTCAAAAGTTTTTGTGGTATCTATTCCCGATTACGCATTTACACCTTTTGGGCAATCTAAAAATCCTGCGAAAATTTCATCTGAGTTAGATATTTATAATGCTATAAACGATAGTATTTCAACGGTTTATGGTGTAAATTATTTTGATATTACCCCAATTTCAAGAAATGGATTAACCAATACCGCTTTAGTAGCATCCGATGGACTCCATCCATCTGGTTTTCAATATTCAAAATGGGTGAGTTTAATTTTAAAAAGTATAGAGATTGAAAGCAAATCAGTAAGGATAGAAGAGCAGACTTTAATAAAAAATCGTTTGTTTTTTAATTCGGTAACTAACGAAATTTTGATTGATAGTAACCATGATCAAACCATTGAAATAGATTCAATTACAATTTTTGATTTATCTGGAAAAGTTGTTTTTCAATATCGGATAACCCCCAACCAAAGCTCTATTAAATTACCCCAATTAAAACAAGGAAATTTTGTTGCTAGAATTAATGGTTTTGAGCCTTTGCAAATAATTATTACGAATAGATAAGCTTAAACTGATTTTTACCTTTGTTTAATTTTCGGCATACATTACATTTGAAACATGCTGAAAAAAATAAATTTTAACGAGTTTGAAAAAGCCGATAAAAAAGATTGGCTTCTTCAAATAGAAAAAGATTTAAAAGGGAAACCACTTTCTATTTTAGAAAAAGAATTGGAGGAGGGAATAAATATCAATAGCATTAATTCTGCTGAAGATATAAACCAGCCATTAAATATTGGAAGAGAAAATTCGATTTGGAATTTTGCTGAGTCTTTTTCGGATAAAACCACAAACCAAGAAATTTTAGAAAGCCTAAATAGAGGAATAAACGAAATTTCAATTCCTTATTCTAACCAATTTCAGAATCAATTAAAAGAGGTTAACCCAGATTTTATATCCATAAATGTATATACTAACTCTTTTGAAGATTTAAATGGAATAACCATTTCTGAAGGAGCTATTGCAAATGATGTTTTTGACAGAAGCCTACAAACTGGGGAAAATATTTCAGAAGACATTCTTAATAATTGGAAAAGTGGATTTTTATCTGCTTCAACAAAATATAAAAAAGCCAAAACCTTATGTGTAGATAATTTACATGTTCAAGAGGCAGGAGCAACTTCCTATTTGCAAATTGCTAGTATTTTTAGTGCTTTTGCTGATTATTTAAATTTATTACCTGAAGATGAGGTAATTCCCGCTTTAAATAGAAGTTTTGTTAGAATCGGCCTATCTAAAAACTACTTTTTAGAGATTTCTAAAATTAGGGCCTTACAATATTTATGGCCAAACTTCTGCAAAGCTTATACCGATAAGAAAGTAAATAGCCTTTATATTTTGGCACAAACATCAACCTCAGACTTAACTAGGGTCGATGAAAAAACCAATTTACTTAGACTTACAACCCAGGCAATTTCTGGAGTTTTAGGTGGCGCCAACGCAATTTCAATTCAGCCATTTGATACCTTAAATCAAACATCTTCGGCTTTGGCCAAAAGAGCCTCCATAAATATTCATCATTTATTGAAGGAGGAAAGTAATTTGCATGTTGTTACAGATGCAGCCAAAGGTTCTTATTTTATTGAAAGTTTAACCAAAGAAATTGCTGAAAAATCTTGGCAAAAGTTCCTTGAAATAGAAAAAGAAGGAGGCTATATTAAAAGTTTGAAAGATGGCTGGTTTCAGCACGAGATTTTGGGAAATGCCACAGCAAAAATTGCCAAAGTAAAAGCTGGAGATAGAACAATAATTGGTGTAAATAAATTTGAAAATAATTTGGAGCCAAAACCAAGTCTGCAACAACAAAATGATGAAGACGGCTTTACTCCAATTGTAAAAATACCCAAGGTAAATTATGCTGCAGATGTTGAATTTGAAAAAACCTTGAAGTAATGGCTAAACCTAATTTTAACAATATAATACTTGGTGATACTGAAGTTTATTCACCAAAGGCAAAATCAACTTGGGAAACTGCCGAGCATATATCAGTTCCTTCAGATTTTAATGATTATGATTTAGAAAAAATAAAACACCTTGGCTACGTGGCAGGCATTCCGCCATACTTGCGTGGACCATATTCTACCATGTATGCCATTAGGCCTTGGACTATTAGACAATATGCAGGGTTTTCGAATGCAGAAGAATCAAATGCATTTTACCGAAGAAATTTAGCAGCAGGCCAAAAAGGTCTTTCGGTGGCTTTTGACTTGGCAACCCATAGAGGTTACGATTCTGACCACGAAAGAGTAAAAGGAGATGTTGGAAAAGCAGGCGTTGCAATCGACTCAATTTTAGACATGCGAATTTTATTTGATCAAATTCCACTAGATCAAATGAGTGTTTCAATGACCATGAATGGAGCCGTAATTCCAATTATGGCATTTTATATTGCTGCAGCAGAAGAGCAAGGGGTAAAGCCAGATCAACTCTCAGGAACAATCCAAAACGATATTTTGAAGGAGTTTATGGTGCGAAATACTTACATATATCCACCCGCCCCTTCAATGAGAATAATTAGTGATATTTTTAGGTACACTTCAGAAAAAATGCCTCGTTTTAATTCGATTTCTATTTCGGGTTACCACATGCACGAAGCTGGAGCTCCTGCAGATATTGAGCTGGCTTATACTTTAGCAGATGGTTTAGAGTATATAAGAACAGGTATAAAATCAGGTTTAAAAATTGATGATTTTGCCCCACGACTTTCATTCTTTTGGGCCATTGGCATGAATCACTTTATGGAAATTGCCAAAATGAGGGCAGGTAGATTGCTTTGGGCTAAAATGGTAAAGCAGTTTAATCCAACCAATCCAAAATCTTTGGCATTAAGAACACATTGCCAAACTTCAGGTTACAGCTTAACTGAGCAAGACCCATACAATAACGTTGCAAGAACCTGTATTGAGGCTATGGCTGCTGCTTTTGGCGGAACCCAAAGTTTGCATACAAATGCCTTAGATGAGGCGATTGCTTTACCCACCGATTTTAGTGCTCGAATAGCTAGAAATACACAAATTTATTTGCAAGAAGAAGCTCAAATAACTGATGTTGTTGATCCTTGGGGAGGCTCTTATTATGTGGAGCATTTAACCAATGAGTTGGTAAAACGAGCATGGAAATTAATTGCTGAAGTTGAAAGTTTAGGCGGAATGACCAAGGCCATTGAAAACGGCCTGCCCAAATTAAGAATTGAAGAAGCTGCTGCTAGAAAACAAGCCAAAATAGACTCGGGAAAAGAAAAGGTAGTTGGTGTAAATTTCTTCAGACCTGAGGTGGAAGATAAAATTGATATTTTGGAAGTAGATAACCAAAAGGTTAGGCTTTCTCAAATCGAAAGACTTAAAAAACTCAAAGCCGAAAGAAACGAACAAGAAACGCAAGCTGCTTTGAAAGAAATTACAAAATGTGCTCAAAGTGGTGAAGGAAACCTTTTAGAGTTGGCAGTTGATGCAGCCAAGAAATTTGCAACTTTGGGTGAAATTAGCATGGCTATGGAAGAGGTTTTTGGTAGGCATAAAGCCGAAACGCAAACAATATCAGGGGTTTATTCATCAGAATCTAAACAAGATCAAGATTATATAAATGCACTTGAGCTTTCAGATAAATTTGCTGAACTCGAAGGCCGAAGACCAAGAATAATGGTTGCTAAAATGGGCCAAGATGGCCACGATAGAGGAGCCAAAGTTATTGCCACTTCTTTTGCCGATATGGGCTTTGATGTTGATGTAGGTCCATTGTTTCAAACGCCATTTGAAGCAGCAAAACAAGCTGTAGAAAACGATGTACATATTTTAGGAATTTCTTCTTTGGCTGCAGGGCATAAAACCTTAGTGCCAGAAGTTATTGCCGAATTAGAAAAACTAGGTAGAGACGATATTATGGTAATAGCAGGAGGTGTAATTCCTCACCAAGATTATCAGTTTTTATTTGATGCAGGGGTTATTGGCGTTTTTGGCCCTGGAACAAAAATTTCTAAAGCAGCTATTGAAATTCTCGATTTATTGATCGAATTTTATAGCCAACCTAAAAAATAGAAATCATGAAAAACCTAATTTTTATTTCGCTTTTTATTTTGGGATTAGCCTTTATGGCTAAATCTCAGTATGTTGTTAAATCTCAAATTAACGAAGAAAGCGTTCCCGGAAAGGTGAAAAATAATTTCAATGCCAAATTTCCGGACGCCAAGGTTATAAATTGGTATAAAATAGGAGCTACTACATATGAGGCGCATATAAAAAATGGAAAGCAAACTGAATTAGTTGTTTTTGATTGGGAAGGAAGAGTTGGAGAAGAACTTATCCAAGTAAAAAGTAAAGAGTTTCCAAAAGATAAAAAGACAGCTTTGGAAGAAAAATATAAAGATTTAAAAATCACCCATGTTTTTAAAGTTAAAGGAACAAATAATTTTGTGGTAGAAGGTGAAAATAATGGAAAAATTTACCAAATAAAGCCCTAAATGAAAAGTTTATCGAGATACTTTTTCGAGTTGTTAATCATTATAATTGGTATTTCTATTTCGTTTTGGTTTAACAATTTGAGAGAATCTAGAATTGAAAAAAAGGAAGAAATTAGGCTATTAAACACGATTAAAGAAAATTTAATTGCAGATTCTTTGCAGTTATATAACGAAAAGGAGATTTATAAAAAAATCAGGTGCTTATTTTAAGAATCTTGTTTTTAGACCTTTTAAGCAAGGGTTTGATAGTTTAGAGTTAGGTTTTGGTTATTTGCAAACCTATTTAGGCATTCCTGTAACTGATGTTGGATATAAGGAGCTTCAAGGCGGAGGTCTAAAATATATTTCGAACCTAGAGCTTAGGGAAAGTATTATCAAACATTATTCAGTAAAAAATTGGGAATGGCAAGAGTATAATAAAATTGATAGAGACATGGTTTTAAATCAAGTAATTCCTTTTGTCAACCAAAATGCACCTTACTTTGGCCGAATTGGCGAAATAAAAGATTCAGAAGAAAGCCTAAAGAAGTTTAAAAAAATGATTGAATCAGATCACTTTAAAAACTTGGTAAAAATGTCGAATCTTTTTAAAAATGTGCAGGTTCGGTTGTATGAAAATATCTTAAGAGAAAATAGAAATTTGCTCAAGGATATTGAAAAAGATTTAATCCGTTTGAATTAGTCTTCTTCGTACACCAAAACAAAAATCTCCTCATTGTCTTTCTTCATGAGGTATTTTTCGCGCGCAAATCGTTCCAAGTTATCTTTGTTAGTGAGTAAATCTTCTAAGTCTTTGTTGGTTGTAATTATTTCTTCTTTGTAATATTCCCTTGTTTTTTCAAGCTCTTTTAAGTCAGCCCTTAATTCCATTTGGGTAAAAACATCGTTTTGGTCAAATAACAACATCCACGAGAAAAAAACCAAAGCTGTAATTGAATACCTGCTTTTTACCCAGCGAGGCAATTCTTTAAAAAACTTGATGATTTTTTTCATGAAGCAAAAGTATTAACATAAAGAGTCATAATAAATTGACTATTTTTAAAATATTAACATGTTATATGTTGTAAACCCCTAAAATTTTACTTTTAACAATCTGTTTTTTATCTAATTGCCTATGAAATTTCTACCCAAAATTTTTATGATTATTCTTTTAATTTCCAATCAACTAATTGCTCAAAATGCGCTAAATTTTGATGGGGTAAATGATTATGTTCAAACTACATTTCCAGGAATTTCAGGAACTAATTCTAGAACAGTAGAAGCCTGGATAAGGGGCCCATTATCAACTTCTCAAGAAGTAATAATTGATTGGGGAGATATGAGCATAGGGCATAGGTTTACGGTAAATTTAATTGGAGGTAAATTACGTTGTGAAATTGGAGGAAGTGGGGTAACGGGAACCACACTTGTGGCAGATAATACATGGCATCATATTGCTGTTACTTTTAACAACTCATCTGCCAATAAATACAATACTTATGTAGATGGAGTTTTAGAAGCTAGCTTTAATTTGCCTACAACAATAAATACATCTTCAACCAATAATTTAATAATAGGTAGAAGAAACGATGCAGTTAATTACTATACTGGAACTATTGATGAAGTTAGAATTTGGAATACAGATTTAACTGCAACCCAAATAAATGCAAATAAGAATTTGGAATTTTGCGG
>JABAYK010000178.1 GCA_018609045.1 Flavobacteriales bacterium | reverse complement strand
GGCATAGCCAGCACGCATACAATTGCTGATACCATTTGGATGAAAAGCAAACCAATTAAAGTATTTAGAACTGGCGGCACCTTATGCGACTGGCAAATATTTGTGCATGAAACATCTGAAAACACAGAGAAAACCATAATAAAAATTGAAGAATTGCAAAGGAGTTTTTCAACTAAAATTGAGGCTTTAGAGGCCGATTTAGAATATTTAGATGGAGAAGAATATTATCAAACAAAAGAAAAAATTGAAAATTTAGAAGAAAAAATTGATTCACAATTTCAAGAATTACTCAGCCCTTTCAAAGGAGAAAAAGTTGTAATTATTAGTTTTTGTTCGTGTTAATCTAGCCTATGAAATTTAAAGAAAACCTAGTTGTTTACGATAGAATTTGCCATTTGGCAAACATTGAAAGAAAAGGTAAAACCATGCCTTACACTTCTTCAAACGGATACATGTTTTCTGCCTTAAATAAAGATGGTGAATTAGGTATTAGGTTTTCAAAAGAAAGGCAACACGAATATTTTGAAAAATTTGAGACTACTTATTTCAAATCCTACGGATCTGTAATGAAAGATTATGTTTTAATTCCTGAAAGTTTACTTCAAAATGAAAGCGTTGTATCCTCTTTACTTCGAGAAAGTTACAATTACGTAAACAGTTTACCTGCAAATAACTCAAAACCAAAAAAGAGCTAGAGGTTAATTAATCGATTTTCTTCACTTAATTTCTCAAAAATTTCAAGGTTAAATGTAAATAGTTGAGATGGCTTTTTGGTTTGCCCTACCCTTTTCTCTGTAAGTTTAACAATGTATTTTTTGGTCAAGACTTTACGTCTGAAGTTTCTGCTGTCTAACTCCAATCCCAACACTGTTTCATACAAATCTTGCAATTCGTTAAGGGTAAACTTTTCTGGTAAAAGTTCAAATATCATTGGGTCGTGAAGTGCCTTTTTCTTTAAATCAGCATAAGCTTCATCTGCAATTTGCTTATGATCAAAAGCCAAATTCGGAATTTCGTTTATGGGGAACCACTTTGGATTAAACTGCTTTCCCTCTAAATCAACCGCATTTACAGGAATTAAAAAAGAATAAGCAACTGTTAATGAGCGTGGGTCTAAATTCTGACTCTTCATCCACAATACATCATGCGGTTTGTTTATTCTATCTGGGTCGCCAAAAATTTTAAATTGCTTTTTAAAAATATTATCTAAACCTGTTAAATCTTTCATCACACGCGATGCAGCTTCGTCGAGCGTTTCGCTTTTAAGCACATGAAAACCTGTAAGCTTATGGTCATTTATGTTTATATCATAAAGTTCTAGGGCCTCCAACTTTCTTTCTATCAATAATAAACTTAATGACTTTTCTTCAGGATTAAACCCAAAAACCACACAGTCTACAGAAATATTTTGAATTAACTCTCCACTCATCTTACCATTCTTAATTGCGACCAAAATTATTCAAAATACAGGCTGAATTTAGCATCAGTGTTAAAAGTTCATTTTCATTTTTCATAAATTTTACGATGAAAAAATTGGTTTTTAAAATCATGACAAAACTCTTGAATTTATAAATCGGTTAAGTTTCAGCCGTAAAGCCTTAGGCTGAAAAACCCTGTATATTAAAGATTTCAGAATGTATTTAAACATTGGTGGGCCGTAAATAAATCCATTTTTTTGCTTATATTTTACCCTTACCAAATAACTTTTGGTTTTAATTAATATAGATTTGAATTAATCGGTCAAAAACAATCAAGCATCAATGAATAAATCACCAAGAATATTAGAGTTTGAAAAACTCGTTAACAACAAATTTGAAATTTACAACAGCTTATTTCTCAATCTACCTTACAACAGGGTAAACAATGTCGGTATTTTAATTCCTCTTTTGTTTCAATTCGGAAGCAAACAGCTTAGTCTTGGCAAAGAACCTGAAGAAATTCTTGACATTTTTTTTGAAAAATACGCTGAACTACACTCAGAAAAAGAGAAAATAAATTTTATGTTCAAAGTGATTCAATATGTTGAGCGTCAAGTGGTTTTGTTTGATAGTGTTGAAGATGCAGCCTTTAATAAAATACGTAAACTCACAAGCGACTTTTACCTAAAAGACTTTTTTCAAGGATTAAGCACTGCCGAGCAAAAAGAGCAATTTGCCGAAAAGCTTTCAACCTTTAGTGCACGCATCGTTTTTACGGCGCATCCAACCCAATTTTACAGTGCTTTTGTTTTAGATATTATTGAACGATTAAGAGGTTTAATCAACAAAAACAAATTTTCAGAAATTGACGAAACCCTTCAGCAACTTGGTTTAACTTCTTTAATAAACTCCAAAAAACCTACTCCGTTAGACGAAGCCCAAAATATTATTTACTACTTACGTAATGTCTATTACCAAGGTGTTGGCGATTTGTACTCATCTATAAAAAATAGCATGGGCAACGCCAATTTTAACAATACCGATTTGGTAAAACTTGGCTTTTGGCCCGGTGGAGATAGAGATGGAAACCCATTTGTAACAGCTGAAATAACAAGCAAAGTAGCTGATGAGTTACGCATGACATTAATGAAGTGTTACTACAACAATGTAAAACAACTAGAGAAAAAACTATCGTTCAAAAAAATAGAATTTATCCTTGGTAATTTAAAAGATGAGCTTTACCAAGCCATGTTCGATAACCAAAAGATTTTCTATTTCGAGAACATTTTAAACCCATTGTTAGATATTCAAGAAATTCTAAAATCTGATTACAACAACCTCTATTCTAAAGATTTACAATCGTTAATTGACAAAGTAAAAATCTTCAAAACACATTTTGCAACTTTAGATATTAGGCAGGATCACTCAATTCATATAAAAACCATTGAAGCTATTTTTATCCAAAATGGAAAAATTAAAGAAAGATTAGATGAACTAACAGAAGAACAACTTTTAGAAATTATTCTAAATGAAAACTTTGAATTAGACCCACATGATTTTGATGACGAATTGGTAAAAGATACCATCTTGAATGTTAAACAGCTAGACACTATTCAACAAAAAAATGGCGAAGAAGGCTGCAACCGCTACATCATAAGCAATTCTGAAAATATATTTTCTGTAATGTTTGTATATGCTTTGTTTAAGTGGAGTGGTTACAAACATCCTTTAAGTTTTGATATTATTCCACTTTTCGAAACTTTAAAGGGATTAAATAATTCAGAAAATTGCATGCAAAAGCTATTTAATATTTCTGAATATAAAGCGCACCTGAAAAACAGAAATAACAAGCAAACCATCATGTTAGGGTTTTCTGATGGAACAAAAGATGGAGGCTATTTAAAAGCCAACTGGTCTATTTTCGAAACCAAAGAATCGCTTTCAAAAGTTTGCGATAAATACAGTATTAAAGCCATATTTTTTGATGGCCGTGGTGGACCTCCTGCAAGAGGCGGTGGAAAAACCCATCAATTTTATGCAGCTCAGAGTCAGCAAATTGCCAACCATGAAATTCAGTTAACAATACAAGGCCAAACTATCACAAGCATGTATGGCACCAAAGAACAGTTTATTCACAACTGCGAACAAATGCTCACCGCAGGTTTATCGCGAGATATAAACAAAAACGCCAATGATATTTCTGAAGAAAAAAGAATTCTTCTTCATCAAATGGCCGATTTAAGTTTTAGCAAATACGATAGCTTAAAACAGCACCCTCAGTTTATAGATTATTTAGAACAAAAAAGTCCGCTTAAATACTACGCAAGCGCGAACATTGGCAGCCGACCCGGAAAAAGAGGCAACAAAGCCAAACTAACTTTATCAGATTTAAGGGCAATTTCATTTGTTGGGGCTTGGAGTCAGTTAAAACAAAATGTGCCAGGTTATTTCGGCATTGGCTCTGCTTTAAATGAGTTGGCAAATCAAGGTAAACTAGAAGATTTAAAAACACTTTTTAAAGAAGTAAAACTATTTAGGGCTCTTATTTTAAATGCTATGATGAGCCTTTGCAAAACCAATTTCGACTTAACCCAATACATGGAAAAGGACAAGGAATTTGGTGATTTTTGGAAAATATTAAATGAGGAATTTGAGCTTTCTAAAAAAATGGTTTTAGAAATTACAGGCTACGAAATTTTAATGGAAGAAGAAGAAGTGTCGAGAGAGTCAATCAATATCAGAGAAAAGATTGTGCTCCCACTCTTACTCATTCAGCAATATGCCTTGCAGAAAAAAAATCACCCATCAGAGTATTTTGAAAACTACGAAAAGTTAATTACTAGATCATTGTACGGAAATATTAACGCAAGCCGAAATTCTGTTTAATTAGAGGAATTAATGAAGTTTGAGCAGCTTTATCAGCAATATGTAAAATTGGTTTACAACCTTGCCCTTCAGTATTGTCAAAATACCCAAGATGCTGAAGAAATAACCCAAGATGTATTTGTAAAGGTTCATGAGAAGCTCTCAACTTTTAAAAACCAAGCCAATGTAAAAACTTGGATTTATCGCATTGCAATAAATACTTCTTTAGATTTTATTAAAGCAAAAAACTCTTTGAAAAGAGGCATTTACAAAACCCAAAACCAAACGGATGAAATTCCAATGGCTCAGCAAAATTTTAATCATCCAGGAGTTGAGTTAGAGCAAAAAGAAGCACTTCAAAAAATATTCTCTGCCATAAATCAGCTTCCCGAAAATCAGAAAACAGTAGTTATTTTACTAAAAATTGAACACAACTCAGTTAAAGAAGTAGCTGAAATTTTAAGGTTATCGCCCAAAGCTGTTGAATCACTTTTTCAAAGGGCCAAAACAAAACTTAGCTTTTTATTAAATCAACAGAATGAAAATGAATAAAAAATCGTCTAAACAAAATATGGAACCCGATTTAAGTATTTTAGGTAATATCAATCAAGTTGATGCTCCGCCATTTATGCTTAGGAATGTTATGCATAAAATAGAGCTTCGAAAACAAAATAAAACCCTTCAATTTTGGGTAAAAATTGCAGCGGCTGCTATTGTAATTATTGCTTTAGCCGACGCAGTTTTAATTACCCAAAATAAGATTTCAAATAACCAAAACCAATGGGTTGAATTAATCCCACAACAAAACAATCACCTTTATGGAGAATAAAACCAAAATTTTTACACTTACTGTAATTGGATTATTGCTATCAAACTTGTTGTTAATAGGTTTTTTGTTTCTAAAACCAAAACCTCATCAACCAAGGGATGAAGGTCCTAAAGGTTTAATTATTGAAAAACTGCAATTTTCCGAAGAGCAAATTGCTCAATACAGCCAATTTATTAAAGAACATAGAAAAAATGTATCGCAAAAAGAGCAAGCTTTAAAAGAAGCTAAATTGAGCTATTACCAAACTTTAAACTCTGGAAATTCAGAATTGGCTTTAGAAAATTTAATGCAGCTACAGGAAGAAATGGAAATAATTCATTTCAATCATTTTAATGATATTAAATCTATTTGCAACCAAAATCAATTACAAAACTTTGAAGATTTGGTTAATGAATTACCCCAAATGTTTGGCCCTCCTAAACATCGTCCAAGACCATGAAGGTTGGATTAATCACATTTTTTTTATTGATTTTCATTCAAGCAAAAACCCAACAAAAAATAGATTTCCAATTTGCCTTTAATGCTAATGCTATCACTCTAAATAAGACTATTCCCTTTTTGGCAGACAGCATTACTTTTTCGAAAATTGCAGTTTACCTTTCATCCCCTGAAATCAATTTTTATCAATTGGTAAATGCTGAAAATGATAAAAGCTTACAACTTGATTTTGAGGAGATTGGCAGTAATACATTTTATTTAGGTGTTGACAGCCTAACCAACTCAAATGGTGCAATGGGTGGCGATTTAGATCCAACCAAAGGCATGTATTGGACTTGGCAAAGTGGTTACATCAATGTGAAAATTGAAGGAAAATATTCCGGTTGCAATACCCGAAACAACAAATTTCAATTCCATTTAGGTGGTTACCAAAACCCTTTCCAAACCATACAAAAAATTGAAATCGAAAACCAAAACACCAAGACTTTAATATTAGATATTGCCCCAATGATAAAACAAGCCGTTGATTCAAATTGGTGTGAAATTATGTCTCCAGGAAATGAGGCTGTTCAGTTATCAAACACTTTAAAATCGGGTTTTAAAACTGAATGATGAAGAAATTAATTTTCATTTTTCTTGTACCCATTGTATTTGGTTTTGCATTTAAAAAACTTGATTTTGAAAAACCATCGCATTTTCCAGAACCGGCTTACAACTTTCAAAACAACGAGCTTACCCAAGCCAAAGTAAATTTAGGAAGAGCCTTGTTTTATGATGAAATTCTATCTGCAGATGGAACAATCTCTTGCGCAAGTTGCCATTCGCCTTACAATGCTTTTGCTCATACCGACCATGATTTAAGTCACGGAATTAAAGACCAAATAGGAACCCGAAATGCTCCTGCCCTTTTTAATTTAGCTTGGCAAAATAGTTTTATGTGGGATGGCGCCATCAATCACCTCGATGTACAAGCCTTAGCGCCAATTAGCCACGAAAAAGAAATGGGAGAAAACATTAGCAATGTTGTTGAAAAACTATCACAATCTAAAATTTATCCTAAACTTTTTGCAGAAGCTTATCCTGATGGAAAAATAACTGGCGAGCATGTTTTAAAAGCACTTTCCTCCTTTCAACTTACACTAATTTCTGCAAATGCCAAATACGATAAGGTAAAACTTGGTTTTGATTCTTTCTCTATTCAAGAACAAAAAGGTTACGAGCTATTTCAACAAAACTGCAATAACTGTCATACAGAGCCACTTTTTTCATCATACCAATTTGCCGATAATGGACTTAAAGTAGATTTAATCTTAAGTGATTTTGGCAGAGTTTCAATTTCTCAAAACCATTTAGACAGCTTCAATTTTAAAATTCCCTCTTTGCGCAACCTAAATTATTCTTATCCATACATGCACGATGGAAGGTTTGAAAATTTAAAAGAGGTTTTAAAACATTACGAAAACCCTGCACGAGCAAATCCTGAATTAACCAATCACTTAGCAAAACCAATCTTATTTACCCAAAACCAAAAAGCCGATTTGCTTTCGTTTTTGCTCACCCTAAACGATTCAGCATTTGTTTTTAACCCATTAAATAAATATCCTAAAGAAATTTTAATGCCCTTCGAAGGAAAATAATAATTGTCTCGTCTAACTAAAAAAAGAACCTTATGAAAAAAATATTTGGATTTATTGCTGCTTTTGCCATCACAAACTTTGGCTTTGCTCAAGGTCCAGCTGTTACAAGTTGGCTTCAAAATACCACCCAAACAGGCAGCTATTACATGCAAGGGAACTCCACAGCAATTGATAATGGTATTCTCGTAAATTGTCAAAAAGTTGAATATTCTGCAGATTTTGTTTATATAACCACCAATGGAATTCCATCTTATCCTACTGGTCCATTTTTAGATGGAAACCCCTCACAGGCACAAAGTCAAAGCGCTATTTTTAAAATTCCATTAAACCCAACTGAGAATACAGGAAGTAAATCTGAAACTGTTGGAGGAAACTGCGGAATCTTCATTAATGGAGTTGCTCTTTTCGATTACAGAGATGGCGTAGCTTGGAATACCTCTACAAATTCACTTTGCGGTGGACCAGGTTTTCCTCCTTGTCCAGGTGGACCAATGGCAACTCAAGCTTGGAACAGAGATGCAGTAATTGCTGAACGTGAAGGATTTGATTGCTCTAAAGGCCATCCTGCACAGGGAAATTATCATCATCATCAAAACCCATCAGCATTTAAGTTAGACCAAAACACGGTTTCAACCATATGTAATTTATATGATGCAGATGGTTTATACACAATCGATTCTACATCTCACTCGCCTTTAATTGGCTTTGCCTACGATGGTTTTCCAATTTATGGAGCTTATGGATTTAAAAATGCTGATGGCACAGGAGGAATCACTAGAATTAAATCAGGTTATAAACTAAGAAATATTACTGTAAGAACCCACCATGCCGATGGAACAGATGTAGATGATGGTCCTGCTGTTGATGCAAACTACTACTTAGGTTATTTTAGAGAAGATTATGAGTTTGTATCAAATTCAAGTGAAGAATATCTTGATGAGCATAACGGAAGATTTTGCGTTACATCTGAATATCCAAATGGAACATACGCCTATTTTGCAACTGTGGATGAAAATTGGAATTCAGCATATCCTTATGCAGTTGGACCAACATTTTATGGAGTTTTTGCCGATAGAAAAGTTAGTTCTGTAAATGAAACTACAACTACTTACAACCAAGCTGTTGGTAATGATAATTTTAACTTAATTGAATCAAACATTACTGTTTTTCCAAACCCTGCTAGCAACCTTATAGCCATTCAAATTGGTGGAGTTGTAGCAGAAAACTTAAAAGTTGAATTATTTGATATGGCAGGAAAAAAGGTGAAATCAACCTTTATCAACAAAGGACAAACCATTGCCTATTTTGATGTTCAAACCCTCTATGCGGGCCAATACTTTTTGAAATTCATAGGTTCGAAAGATGTTATTGTAAAAAATATTGTAATTACCAATTAGTTTAAACATCAACTCTTAAAAAAGCCATTGTAAAACCTTGCAATGGCTTTTTTTTATTAGTAAAGGTAAATTATACCCTAACCTTATTTTAGCTTATATTTGAGGTTAAATCTGTATTTTTATTTTAAACTTTCACTTCTATTTTATGCCAAAATTTACCAACCTTAAAGCAACATATATTGCTATCTTTTTACTTGCTATTATCCAAATTTCAATAGCCCAAGTTGTTCCCGTTGGCAGTGGAAGTTACACACTAACTTTTCCAGGAACCGATGTTGCAGGTAGAAATAATTACCCATCAGGAACCCCATTTGTAACTGGAAATGCTGTTGGAAAACCAATACCAACAAACGATTGGTGGTCGGCCAAAATAAAAAACCCACACTGCGATAACCTTTTCAATTATCCATTTACACAAAAAACTGTAAACGAAGGCTTGGTGGTTTCATACATTCCTTGGGGAGTAATTGATAATATTTTGCCTGTTATTGTAGGAGTTTCTGGTCTAAATGCTTCAAGCGCCAATGTTTCAGATTATTCAGATTGGACAGTATCCATCAATTGGAGCAATAGCAATCATAGTTTTACCTCAACTTCAGGCATAGGAATGCCATTTTTATACTTTACAAAAAATCCTACAGATATTGCACAAATTACTGTAAACGAAGGCACGGCAACCATCAACAACGAAAAACTAATTATTGAAAATGCAAGAAACGGAGCCGACTTTGCCATTTATGCTCCTATGGGAAGTACTTGGATTAAAAATGGAAAATTTAATGAATAATTTACCTGGAACTTGGATGCCTGCAAAAAACGAAAAAGGTGAAAAAGTTGCCCAAGAATTAGTGTTTTTTTATGGAATAGAAGGTTGCTAAATTTTACTCTTTTTATTTTTGCTCGCTTTTGCAAAAGGATTAAAATCTAAACAAAGCTTTACCCAATTTTCTAAATCTGTTTCCAAATCAGTGCCATCAGGGTTAATGTAAATGTATCCCTTCATTTCCCTTCCTGTAAAGTTCATTTTTGTGGCTCCCTTTTGGTTAGAGCTTCACTATAAATTGCGGGATTAATTCTTGCCATTACTTGGTCTTTCATTACTCCGCAACACATTTTTTCGTTTACCATAAAACAAACGCCACCAAACATTTTCTTTTCATAAAAATTTGCTTTTTGGTCTGTTAAAATTCGGTTTATTCTTTCTGCTAAATAGGTATCGTAAGCCATATTATTTAGTCTATTAGCAAGATTTCATTTCCGAATTCAGCTACATTAAACCCATTTTGCAAAACTTGCTTAAACTGCTCACTATCTTTGTTTAGCAATGGATTTGTATGGTTAAAGTGAATAAAGTAAATCTTCTTTTTTTGGACCTCTTCTAAATTTTGAAATAGCTTCATGCTCTCTACCACAAATGGGTGCGGAATCTCATTCATGTTTCGGTTTGGTAATTCATCTCCATCAAAAAAAGTGGCGTCTAAAAAAGCATAATCAACTTGTTTAAGTTCTTTGATAATCTCTTTTTCCCATTTTTCCCATTTCTCCCATTTGTCGATATCTGGAATAAACAACACCGATTTTTCTGAAGTAATAATTTTAAACCCAATGGTTTCTGTGTATTCATCTCGGTGAGGAACCAAAAAAGGAATTACAGAAACATCGTAACTTAAAACTATTTGTTTTTCGGCAAAAACCTCTTCCAACACAATGTTTTTGTTTTTCACCAGCTGACTCCAAGGGCCATTTTTGGTGAGATAATCCTTCATTCGAGGCATAACATAAGTTGATACATCTTTTGCCCCCATGGCTTCTTTACCTAAATACATTAAGCCTGTGTAATGCCCTATATGGCCATGACTCACAAAAATTCCATCTGGAGTTTCGGCAGTTTCAAAACTGCAAGAGTTTTTAAGCATTTTTATTTGGGCAGGAAAATCTGGCGTAGCTTCAAATAGCCATTTCTGTTTTGAAGTCTCATCTATTAAACCAAGCGAAACCACTTTCCGAGTTTCATCTGGGTTATCAAACAAGTTTTTGCAGCATTCTTTTTTGCACCCAGCTTGCGGTGAACCCGCATCTTGGTTTGTCCCCAAAACCACCAACTTAACTTGCGATTGGGCAACAAATCCTGTTAAAAGAAAAAATAATGTGATTTGAAAAAATTTCATCACCGAAAGGTAACAAAGAAATATTTTAGTTTTTCGCTATCAAAACCTTTTGCCAATAATTGGTCATCAAAACCACAAAACCAACTACGGTAACCGAACTTAAAGGCATTAACAAAGCAGCAAACAAAGGCGAAAGCAATCCTTGAACAGCAAAAAACAATCCTACCAAATTGTACATAATAGAAAGTACCAAACTGAACTTTACCACCTTCATGCTTTGCTTCGAAAAATCAATCATAGCATTCAGTTTTTCAAAAGCTTTTGAATCCATAATTACATCGCAAGCTGGCGAAAATGTGTAAACATCATCAGAGATACTTATACCAACATTAGCAGCTTGTAAGGCGCCTGCATCGTTCAGCCCATCGCCAATCATGAGGGTTTTGTAGCCTGCTAAATTTAATTGGTTGATGTAGTTCAGTTTTTGCTCTGGTGTTTGGTTAAACCTTAAGTTTTTAGCTTGAGGAAAAAGCTTTTCTAAATATCCCTTCTCTCCTTCTCCATCGCCGGTAAGCAAATGAATTTGAATTGTTTTCTTTAACTGATTCAGTAAATTCTTTAATCCTTTTCTGTATTCTTTTTTGATTTCGAAATAGCCTTTTGGCGAATTATTAATCGAAATAAAAACCTTTGACTTATTCAAATCTGCATCTTCTTTACCCGAATTGGTAAACGAAGCTGAGCCTACCAAAATATGGTTATGGTTTACCATTCCGGCAATGCCTTTTCCTGCAACCTCCACAAAATCGAAAACCTGTAAAGCGGGTTCATCAATAAATTGATAGATAGCCATACTCAAAGGATGCGTTGAGTTTTTTACCACTGACCTGATGTATGATTTCTCTTCTCTTGTTAAAGCCTTGCCTACAAAATTTACCCTACTCTGCTGACTTTGGGTTATGGTGCCTGTTTTATCAAACACAATTGCATTTGTGCTTGCCAACTTCTCAACTGTATTGGTGCTTTTTACAAAAACGCCAAACTTGCCTAAAACCCGCATGCTGTTGCCCAAAGCAAATGGTAAACTCAAAGCTAAAGCACAAGGACAAGCAACAATAAGTACTGCAGTTACACTTGTAAATATTAAGGCAGGATTAATAAAGTACCAATACAAGCCCGTAAAAAGTGCAACAAGTAAAATTCCAGCGGTAAAATATTGGCTAAATCTGTCTAATAAATTCTTAAACCCTTGGTCTTTTTGTTTGGCAAAAATTTCTTGGTTCCATAATTTAGTAAGGTAACTTTTAGAAACCTTTTGTTTGGCTTTAACCAAAATGCCTTCGCCAATTTGCCTTCCACCTGCATAAAGTTTTTCACCTAATTGCTTGTGAATTGGGTTACTTTCTCCTGTTACAAAACTGTAATCAATATTGGCAATTCCATCAACCAATTCCCCATCAACAGGAATTAATTCATTGTTTCTAATAAACAACTCATCATCGGGTTGAATATGTTCAGCCAAAATAACCTCCTCAACCCCGTTTTTTATTCTGTTTAGCGCCAACGGGAAATAAGAGGTGTAATATCTATCAAACGAAAGTGCTTTGTAGGTTTTACCCTGATACCATTTCCCTATGAGTAAGAAAAAAACCAAACCGGCTAAACTATCTAAATAGCCAGCTCCCGTATGCGATATTATTTCGTAAACGCTTCTTAAAAAAAGCACCACAATACCCAAAGCAATAGGCACATCAATATTTAGATTTTTACTTCTCAAGCCTTTAAAGGCAGAAACAAAATATTCTTGCGCCGAATAAAAAACCACTGGTAAAACCAACATGATATTGAAATAACCAAAAAGTTGAGCAAACTCTCCTAGTCCATCTGCAGAGTCTAAATAATCGGGAAAACTCATCAACATGATGTTTCCAAAGCAAAATCCTGCAACCCCTATTTTAATAGATACGCTTCGGTTTTTGTTCTTTAGTTTTTGCTGGTTTTTAGAAGCCAAGTTTATTTGAGGCTCGTAGCCGATGGTAGCCATTAAAACTACAAGCTTTTTTAAACTCGTTTTTTGGTTGTTGAAAGTGATTATTACTTCCTTTTTCGGGAAGTTTACAGTGGAATATGAAACTCCTTGATCGAGTTTTTGAAGATTTTCAAGCAACCATATACAAGAACTACAATGAATTTTGGGAGTAAAAAACTTAACCTTTTCAATAGTTCCGTCGGTAAAGTCTAACAGTTTTTGCTTTACTTCTTCTGCATCCAAAAAGGCATATTTTTCATTGAGCTTTTCGGTTTCGGTTTTTATGCCCGGTCTATCATTTAACGTGTAATAATCACAAAGATCGTTTGATTGAAAAATCTCATAAACGGTTTTACAGCCTTCGCAACAAAAGTTTTCTTCTTGAAAAACTATTGGATTATGACCACAATCATCGCCACAATGAGCACATTTTTCAATTACCAAGTCCTTTTCCTTCATCGATGGCAAATTTGAAATTACCGTTTCGTCGAAAAAATGATTTTCATCAAATACCCAGATGTAACTTTTGGTTAAATTCGAGTGTCTTTTAATTGAAGAAAGAAAAAAGATGTAAAGACAAAGAATAAAAGATGTAACGACATAAGGATAAATCAACCAAGAACTAAAACCAAATACTAAAAACTCAAAACTCAAACCATGAAATCATTCAAAATCTCATTCTTATTACTTTTCTCATTTGTATTGATTACCTCAACTGCTTGTGCAGGATGGAATTGTAAAGAAGGAAAAGAAAAGCCAACTACCGAAAAAAGAAACTTAGAAAATTTTTCAGCTATTGAAATGAATATTCAAGGCGATATTAAATTGGTGGTTGTAAATGAAAATGCACCGAAAACAGTAGAGATAAATACCAACGCAGATTTGATTCAATACATTACCACTGAAATTAAAGATGGCAAATTGATTATTGATTCTGACCCATGTATTGATCCAGACGGAGATTTAATTTTTACGTTAACAGTTTCTAACCTTGAAAAAATTACAATCAATGGATCTGTTGATATTACCTGCGAAAAAGAATTAAGTGGCCAAGAATTAAGTATTCAAATTAATGGTTCGGGAGATGTAGAATTGCCACTGGCATATGAAAAGCTAAAAACATCAATAAACGGCTCTGGTGATGCGGAATTATCAGGAAAAGTTGCTAATGCAGATATAAACATCAATGGATCTGGAGATGTGGAAGCAGAAAAACTTGAAACTGTAGATGCAGATGTTAACATCAATGGCTCTGGTGATTGTAACCTAAGAGTAACCGGAAACCTAAAAGCTACCATTGTAGGAAGTGGAGATATTTCTTATTCGGGCAAACCACAAAATGTAAAATCAAATGTTATTGGCTCGGGGAATATAGAAGGCAGGTAAAAAAATCAAAAAAAAAATGTAAAGGCATTTCGAATTTTCGGAATGCCTTTTTTTATGCTTAAAATTCCCATTTTTGGAAGTATTATCTACTATGGGAATTAAATAAAAACACAAAACACTTAAAATCAATAGATTAAAATTTGGCATCAATTTGATTATGAATAAACCAAAATATTTTAAAAATGAAAAGGTTTATCACACTATCAATTCTTGTTATTGCTTTCCAAGTTGGTTTTTCAAAAACGATTTCTCTTGATGTTATTTTAGATTACTTTCCAGAAGCCAAAGAAAAAGGTTGTGTCGTTGTAATTGAAAACAAAGAAAGTATAGATACTTTAAGCTTCGAAAAGAATAACTTCAAAATAGATTTAGAATTAAACTCGGGATACAAAAAAGTTCAATTTATCAAAGCCGGATACATATCGAAAACAATTTTGGTAAATACAAGCGCCAAAACCAATAAAAATCAAAACTTCTTAATGGAAGTAAAAATGATTGAAAATGTAAACCAAGACAAATCAAACTTGGTTGTTGGGGTGTTGAGGTATGAATTACATTGCAATGCTTTTGTAGCCGAAAAAGGCAGATTCGGAACAAGGAATTATTGATGATTTCCTAAAGTTTTTTGTTCTTCACAAAACTTCAAAATAAAGTCGGCGCACAATGCCATTTATAAAACTGGAGTAAACCTAGCCAAAACCCATTTGTAACTATGATTACTGCCGCAATGCTAAGGTTTGAGGCACGAAAAACGAGGCTTGCCTGTCCCAACTGGTATGGAATCCTTCAATTTCAAAACCTCTTAACCAACAATATTTTTTAAGTATTTAATTTTAAAAACTGCCTAAGGCACAAACTATCGTTTAGCAAAACAAAGCATCAAGGAAATTGGTTTTATAAGTTGATAAACAATCACTTTAAAGGTTGGTATTTTAAAATCTTTTTTTATTTGTTGTAAAACATATATTTTGATGCTTAATTTGCTTTAATGATAATGGCTAGTTTTGGCTAGCATCAACTTTTTAATTTTATCCATTATTTATGAAAATTAAATCCCTTGTAAGTTTCGTATTTGCTATCATATTGATTTATTCAAATGTTTTATCCCAAGAAATTAAGTCACTAAAAGGTGTTCAAAACACGAGTTCGAACAGCCCTGTAATTAGCTCTATTCAAAAATATCTTGAGGCACATTCAGAAGAATTGAAATTATCAAATGGAGACGTTTCCAATTGGGAAGTAACCGATGATTATTTTTCTGGAAAAGGCAAAATTCATCATGTTTACTTAAGGCAAACAGTAGAAGGAAAAAAACTTTTTAATGGCACTGCAAACATTACCTTAAATAGTGCTGACAGTGTTTTAAGGGTTGCTAATAATTTGGTATCAAATATTAAAAGCCGTTATATTCAGAAAGGTGGAGAATCAATTCCTCCTTATCAGGCAGTTTTATCAGCAAAAGAAATTCTTGAATTAAGCGGAACACCAGGCGCCGAAATACCAACTAACCAAAATTCAAAATTTAAATTTAACAAAGGGGATTTAACCAAAGAAGATATTGATGTATCTGGAGGGTTGTGGAATAATGGTGAAGAAATTAGAGAAGTTTGGGTTGTTTCTATGCAAGAAATAGAAAGAGACCATTGGTGGCAAATTTATATAGATGCTTACACTGGAAATGAACTGCATCGCATTGATTGGATTACCGATTGTACATTTAATTCAAGTCACCATAATCACAATAACTTGCCAAAGGTTTCCGCACCTGTTCCCTCTGCACCTAAACCTCCAGGAACAGAACAATACCATGTTTTCCCTTTCCCTATCGAAAGTCCTAATCATGGAAGTAGCTCTTTAGAAATAGGTCCTAGTAGCCCCACTGCCTCTCCTTTTGGATGGCATGATGTTAATGGTGTTTCGGGGGCTGAGTTTACTATTACAAGAGGAAATAATGTTTATGCTTATGAAGATACAGATAACGACAATGCACCGGGGTTTAGCCCTGACGGCGGATCGGCTTTAGATTTTAATTTTCCTATCAATTTAAATCAAAATCCTTCCGCATATCAATCAAGTGCCATTACAAACTTGTTTTTTATAAATAATCGTATTCATGATATTTTATTTGATTATGGTTTTGATGAAGCTAGTGGAAATTTTCAGGTTAACAATTACTCTGGTAATGGTTTGGGGCAAGATCCTGTTCAAGCAGAAGCGCAAGATGGCGGAGGAACAAACAACGCAAATTTTGCAACTCCACCCGATGGATCTACCCCAAGAATGCAAATGTATTTGTGGACAAACAGTTCGGGTGCCTCAAATTTGTTAACAGTTAACTCGCCGGCCTCTGTATCAGGAAATTATGCGGCATTGTCTGCAACTTTTGGTCCTGGGGTTCCGTCTACTCCTATAACTGCAGATTTGGTTTTATTTGATGATGGTGTAGCCCCAAATGATGATGGTTGTGACCCCGCTGTTAACGCGGCTTCAATATCGGGGAAAATTGCAGTAATCTATAGAGGAAACTGCTCATTTGTAATAAAGGTGGCAAATGCCCAAGCTGCAGGAGCCTTAGCAGCAATTGTAATTAATAATGTTGGCGGAGCGCCAATTGCCATGGGTGGTACAGATCCATCAATTACAATTCCATCCATCATGATATCAAATGCAAATGGGGCAGTCTTGGTTAATGAGATGGCAAATAATACTGTAAATGCCACACTTGTAAATAACTCAACCAATTTTCAAAAAGATGGCGATTTCGACAATGGAATCATTGCCCATGAATATGGCCATGGGGTATCTAACCGATTAACTGGAGGGCCTTCAAATTCAGGTTGTTTAGGAAACGCTGAACAAATGGGCGAAGGCTGGAGTGACTTTTTAGGCATGATGTTAACCATGGATTCATCGAATACAAATCCTGTTTACAGACCCATTGGTACTTATGCTACTTCTGAAGCTACAACAGGAAATGGAATAAGACTCGCCCCATACGATACCTCTTTTGCAATAAACGATTATACCTATGGAGATGTGGCAAATACTGCTACGGTATCTCAACCTCATGGTATTGGTTTTGTTTGGTGCACAATGCTTTGGGATTTAAATTGGGCCTTTATAAACCAATATGGTTTTGATAAAAATATTGAAGGTGGAACAGGAGGAAATAATATGACACTTCAATTAGTTATAGAGGGAATGAAATTACAACCCTGCTCCCCCGGTTTTGTTGATGGACGAGATGCTATTTTGTTAGCCGATCAATTATTGTATTCAGGAGCCAACCAATGTTTAATTTGGAAAGTATTTGCCAAAAGAGGTCTAGGCTATTCTGCAGACCAAGGATTATCTAGCAGCAGAGAAGACCAAACAGAGGCTTTTGATTTACCACCAATTTGCATAAATCCAATTGCTCCACCTGTTGCTAATTTTGACGCAAACACCATTTCAACTTGCACCGGTCAGGTTCAATTTCAAGATTTATCTACCCAGATTGCTCAATCATGGTTGTGGCATTTTGGTGATGGCGATAGTTCAACATTACAAAACCCTTTTCACACTTACAGTAAAGATGGAAATTACACGGTTTCTTTAACGGTAACCAATTCATTGGGAAAAGATCAAAAGACAATTACAAATTTCATTGAGGTTTCAAACCCAAGTGCCCCAATAGGAAATGATGGTTATGGATGTTCCACTGAAGATATTTTGCTTACTGCAACAGGATTTTACACAACAAAGTGGATAAATGAGTTTGGAACTGTAATAGAAACAGGGGATGAAATTTATACTCCTGCTGCAGATACCCAAACAACTTATTTTGCATATCAGGTTGAAGAGTTTCCCATAATTAATATTGGCCCAAATGACAATGCAATTGGCACAGGAGGGTATCACAATACAACCTTTGCTGGAGCTTTAAATTTTAAAGCTGAAACTAGATTAATTATTTATTCAGCATGGGTAGATTCAGAATCGCCGGGAATAAGACAGGTAACACTATCTAAAGGGTATAATAATTCAGGCACCTTCAATGCCCCAATAGAAGTTATTGATGTGGATATTCCTTTTTCGGGCCCAGGAAGAGTAGAATTAGGTTTCACAGTTCCTGAGCCTGGCGAGTATAGCTTAGGGTTGAATAATGCGGGGCTTTACCGTAATTCGTCAGGAGCAAATTACCCATACATTTCTCCTGGATTAATGACTATTGAAAGTAGTTCTGCAACTACATCAGCATTAGATTTTTATTATTATTTCTATGATTTAGAAATTGGAAAACCAGGATGTTTCAGTGATACCATTGCTGTTTCTTCAAATATAGAATCTACTGATTATGAGTGGGAAGCAAATAGTTTAGATGTTGATTTTAAAAGTATTGTAAATGGCGCTAGAACTTGGTCATGGGATTTTGGTGATGGAACTGTATCTAACCAAGAAAATGTAACGCACTCTTATGCACAAGGTGGCACATATACAGTTACCCTAACCACCAATGGAAGTTGTTCAGTAAGCTACGATGTTACCGTTGAAGAGGTTGTTGAAATAAAAGAAGTTTCACTTTATCCTAATCCTGCAAAAAATGAAACCAAAATTATTTTTACAGGCCCCTTAGCACAGGAAACAGAAATTCAATTATTTACTGTGGAAGGCAAGTTACTAAGGCATTATATTGTACCAAAATCGAGTACTGAAGCGGCATTATCTTTAATAGGAATAGCACCACAAGTTTGTTATCTTAAGTTATTAAACACCAAAGGACAAAAACCTTTCGAACTTTTGATTCAGTAATTTTAATTGAAACAATACTAAGGCTAAAGGTCATTTTTCTGATAATTGCTGAGCAACCACTTCAGAATAGTGACCATCCTGGCTAGCACGGATATTAAAAAAAATGCTAACGAAGATTTAGCTTCGCTGAGCTCCCGATGATTTTATCGCGTGGTTTTTAAATGAAATGGCCACACAAAGCAATCGTTGGGCAGCTGAGATTCCTTTTTTCACTGCGTTTCACAGGAATAACGTTTATGTTTCTGTTTTTTAGTCATTGAGAAGGAAGTGAAGCAATCTGTAATAAGTTTCTTTCCTCGCAATGGCGAAACTATAAACCCAGAACTGAAACAATTCGCCCCTTCTTCATCATCTTTCTTCTTTCATCTAATGTCTATCCTCTTACCTCCATCATCCATACTCTGTTATCTATCTTAAAAAATCAATACTCTTCCTCACCTCCACCTCTACTTGAAAAAACTGAATTTAATAGGTCTTTAAAATCAAAACCAGTTTCAAGAGCATTCTTGCTCAATTGAGAAAACTCAACCAATCCGTGCAAAATAAACTCCATAAAGGTGTAAAGTTCATCTTCACTTGCTAATGGAGCATACTTTTTGGCCAAGGCTTTTAATCCATCTACTTTATTTAATTCTTGCTTGTAAACTTTCTCGGTTGCATTAAACAAAACTTGCAACTCGTTGTTGGCAAACCAATTTACAATTGGCTCGTAAGGGTTTTTATCTTTTCTTCTTTTTATGGTTTCTGGGTTTGGCAAAAACTGTAAGAAAAACCTTTTGATAGTTTTTCCAATTAAGTTGTAGGCCACATTAATGGCGCCTTCTTGCTCCCCTTCGTAAACCAATTCTACCTTACCTGTAATGGCAGGAATAACCCCATATAAATCTGAAATTCGGGTTGTAGCTAATTTTTCATTGTTTGTCAATGCCCTTCTTTCAGCAGCACTTACCAAGTTTTCGTAAGCACTAATGCTCAACCTAGCCGAAACACCACTTTTTTGGTCAATAAATTCACTTTGCCTAGCTTCAAAAGAAATTTGCTCTACCAAATCTTTCAAAAACTCACTTACATAAACCCTGTTTCGTTGGTCGGTTTTTATACGAGCTTCTTGCTGTGTAATTTGTTTCGAAACCTCAATGCTTTTGGGGTAATGGGTAATAATCTGACTTTGAATTCTATCCTTCAACGGAGTAATAATCGCGCCTCTGTTGGTGTAATCTTCAGGGTTTGCTGTAAAAATGAATTGAATATCCAAAGGCATTCTCACTTTAAAACCACGTATTTGGATATCGCCTTCTTGCAGAATATTAAACAATGCCACTTGAATACGAGGTTGTAAATCTGGCAATTCGTTAATTACAAATATTCCTCTATTGGCATTTGGTACTAAACCAAAATGAATTACCCTTTCATCGTTGTAATTTAATTTGAGGTTTGCTGCTTTAATTGGGTCAACATCACCAATTAAATCGGCAACAGTAACATCAGGCGTTGCTAATTTTTCGGTGTAACGCTCACTTCTATGCATCCACCTAATTGGAGTTTTATCGCCATGCTTGGCAATTAAATCTAGCGCTTGTCTAGACATTGGGTTTAGTGGGTCATCATTAAGCTCTGTGCCTTCAATGGCAGGAATGTAAGCATCCAATAAATCTACTAATCCTCTTGCAATACTTGTTTTTGCTTGACCTCTTAATCCAAGTAAATTAATATTATGACGAGCCAAAATGGCTCTTTCAATATCTGGAATTACTGTATTGTCATACCCTAAAACTTTGGTAAAAAGCGGCTCCTTATTTTGGAGTTTTTTCACCAAGTTATCTCTTAACTCATCTTTAATATTTTTCGATTGGTAACCTGATTTTTCTAGTTCTCCAATTGTGCTAATCTTCAATAATGCTTCCATCTTAAAATGTTCTCTTTCTTCTATTGGTTTCGTAATCGTGAAATATAAATTCTCCTAATCCTTTTAAACTTGTATAAAATGCTCGCCCACTATTGGCTTCAGTAAATTCTTCTACAAACTGCTGCAAGTAAGCATCTTTGGCAATCATAAATGTGGTAATGGGTATTTTCAATTTTCGGCATTGTATGGCTAAATTGAGGGTCTTGTTCAATATTTTCGGGTCAATTCCCCAAGAGTTTTTGTAGTAATCTCCATTCTCTTTAATACAAGTTGGCTTGCCATCTGTAATCATAAAAATTTGCTTGTTGCTCGTTTTTCTTCTTCGCAACAAATCCATGGCTAATTCTAACCCGGCAACTGTGTTTGTATGATAAGGCCCAACTTTTAAATAAGGTAAGTCCTTCACTGAAATTTGCCAAGCATCATTTCCAAAAACTACAATATCCAAAGTATCTTTTGGGTAGCGTCTTTTGATGAGCTCAGCCAAAGCCATCGCAACTTTTTTGGCTGGTGTTATTCTGTCTTCACCATACAATATCATCGAGTGAGAAATATCAATCATAAGCACTGTGGCAGATGAAGTTTTAAATTCCCTCTCCTCTATTTCTAAGTCGTTTTCGGTAAGTTTAAAATCGCCAATACCATTGTTAATTTGGGCGTTTCTTATGGATTCGGTAAATGAGATTTGCTCATGTCTATCGCCAAATTGAAACTTTCTTTTATCAGGTGTTGGCTCATCACCATTGCCTTTAAATAGGGTTTTGTGGTCTCCCTTGCCTCCCTTTTTTAGTTTTCCAAAAATTTGATCTAAAGATTTTGAACGAATAACCTGTTCGGTTTTGGCTGTCATGGCCCTTTGCCCTCCTTTGGTTGGGTCTTGGTCAATAAACCCTTTCTTTTTTAAATCTTCAATAAAATCATCAATGGTGTAATTCTCATCGGTAAGCTTATGTTCTTTGTCGAGTTCGCGCAACCAATCAATGGCTTCTTCAACATCACCCGAAGTATGAACAAGCATTTCCATAAACAAGTCAAACAACCTTTCGAATAGTGTTTGATTTTTCTTTTTATCGTAAAAGCGTGTAAATTGAAATCCGAGCACAGGTTATTTATTTTTTATAAAACTAACTAAAACATAAAAGGTTTTAAATCGCCTATAGAAATTAAGACGTTTACCTTTGCAAAAAATTATGAAGCACAACTATGGAAAAAGAGTTTGGTGAGTTTTTAAATAACTGGATTTTAAATTTAGGCGTTCAAGAATCTATTGCTGTATATGTAAAGCTTGGAATTTTAATGCTTATCATGATTTTTTTAAGCTTGTTTCTACTTTTTATTGGAAGAAACATAATTCTGAATACGGTTTACGTTATCGCCTCTAAATCAAAAACAAACTTTGACGATTTATTGGTTGAAAACAAGGTTTTTTACAAGATATCTTTTGTATTGCCAGTTTTTGCGTTTTACATTTTCGATAGTATTATTTTTCAAGATTTCCCTAAACTTCACCCCATCATCGAATCTGCCACCAACCTTGTTTTGTTATGGGTAATTGTTTGGTCTTTAGATGCCTTTTTGGTTTCATTGAGGCAATTTTTAGAATCAAAGCCTTATTTCAAAAACAAACCCATCAACAGCTATTTTCAGCTTTTAAAAATCATCATTTACTTAATAGCAATCATTTTCTTGATTTCTATTTTAATTGGAAAATCGCCAATTTATCTGCTTACTGGACTTGGTGCTATTTCTGCCGTTTTAATTTTAGTATTTAAGGATACAATTTTAGGTTTTATGGCCTCAATACAAATTGCCATGAACAATATGGTAAGCGTGGGTGATTGGGTTAGTGTTCCCCAATATGGTGCAGACGGAACTATTTTAGAAATAAACCTAGTTACGGTAAAAGTTAAAAATTGGGACCAAACCATTTCTACTGTACCAACCTATGCTTTTATTTCAGACTCTTTTGTGAATTGGAGGGGAATGGAAGAATCAGGCGGTAGAAGAATTAAACAACACCTTTACATCAATAACAAAACAATAAAATTTGCAGATGAGGAATTAATTGCACGGCTGAAAAAAATTCAAATTTTAAAACCTTATTTGGAAAGTAAAATCATAGAAATTGAAGAATTTAACAAATTAAAAAATGCCGATAAATCAGAATTGGCAAATGGTAGACATCTCACCAACATTGGTATTTTCAGAAAATATGCCTCCTTGTATATTGAGTCTCACCCAATGATTAATGAAAATATGACTAGAATGGTAAGGCAACTTCAATCTACAAGTGAAGGTTTACCCCTTGAGATTTATTGTTTTAGTAAAGACAAAGCTTGGGTAAATTTTGAAGGCATTAAGGCAGATATTTTCGACCACTTATTTGCAGTTGCCAAAAAGTTCGATTTAGAAGTTTTTCAAAAACCTAGTGGCTCCGATTTTCAAAATGCTTTTCAATTAAAAAATTAAACCTACTCAGCTTTATTCAATTTGAATTACCTAGCCCATTTTTATCTTTCAGGAAACAACCAAAACCTGATGCTCGGCAACTACATGGGTGACTTTATAAAAGCATCGGAAGTTGAAAACCTACCCGCTGAAATAAAAAAAGGGGTTTTATTGCATCGTTTTATAGATGAATACACCGATAACC
Source organism: Flavobacteriales bacterium (assembly GCA_018609045.1). Lineage (GTDB taxonomy): Bacteria > Bacteroidota > Bacteroidia > Flavobacteriales_G > Salibacteraceae > JAAZVO01. The sequence continues at coordinate 15,024 of JABAYK010000178.1, read as the reverse complement.
ATCAAGAAGTTTTAAAAAGCAAAGAGTTAGTAAGGCCTTATTTTAAAAAATATTCGCCTGTGGTAATTGATATTTTTTATGATCATTTTTTGGCCCTTAATTGGGAAAAATTTCACCATGAAAAATTAGATGTCTATGCTCAAAAAGTGTATGTATTATTAGAAAATAACAAACTTATCCTGCCAACAAAATCTTTACGTTTTTTGCAATACCTCACCCAAAACAATATGCTTGTAAACTACAAAACAATTCAAGGAATGGAAAAGGTATTTCAAAGAATGAGCTATCGGGCATCTTTCAATTCAGGAATGGAAAAAGCCCATGTTACTCTTCAAAAACACTTTGATGAGTTAGAAATGCATTTCAACTCTTTCTTTCCTGATTTAGATAAAGCATGTAAACTTCATATTGCCAATAGTTAAATTTGTTTGATGGAAGTTTTTACAAAATGTTTGAAGAAATACGGCTTAAAAGGACTTCCGCTTTATTTGAAACTTAGGTATCATAAAACCAACAAAGTGAATGTACCAGGTTTAAAATATCCTATTCAGCTTAGACCATTCACCAAAGACAGGCCAACATTCGAGAAAATATTTCTTTTTGATGAGTACGATTTTGATTTTCCTAATTTCATAAACCAACCAAAAGTTATTGTTGATGCAGGAGCCAATATTGGTTTATCTGCCATATATTTTGCCAACAAATTACCTAATGCAAAAATTATTGCCTTAGAACCTGAGCCTAAAAATATTGAGCAATTTAAGCTTAACACCCAAAATTATCCTAACATTAAACTAGTTGAAGCCGCCTTGTGGAAAAACTCAGGATGGATAGAAATTGTAGACAAAGGTTTAGGCGAAGCAGGCTTTATGGTTAAAGAAGTTCCTGAAAAATCTTCAAAATATATAAAAAGTATAAGTTTAGATAAATTAATTCAAGAATTTGATATTCAAGTAATTGATTATTTAAAAATTGATATAGAAGGAAGTGAAAAAGAAGTTTTTCAGAATGCTGATAAATGGCTTAATCATTTAAAAAGTTTCTCAATAGAATTGCATGACCACATGAAGCAGGGTTGCTCTAAATCTGTTTTTAAAGCTGTGACACAACACAATTTTCAATTCGACCAAAAAGGTGAAAACTTGTTATTTTTCAATTTAGCTTATGCCTGAAATTCAGTTTAAAGAAACCCATGATGGCTCGAAAACACTTTATCGACCAGACATCAATGAAACCTATCATTCTATTCATGGTGCCTTGCAAGAAAGCCTGCATGTTTTTATTAAAATGGGTTTAGATGAATTTAAAGGGCAAAATATAAATATTCTAGAAATTGGATTTGGAACGGGCTTAAACGCCTGGTTAACCTTGCTCAACAAACCCAAAAACCAAGAAATAAATTACACAAGTCTTGAAACAATTCCCCTAAACAAAGAAATTACCGACCAGCTGAATTATCATTTGTTGGTAACTCATGAAAATGCTAAAAAGGCTTTCAACCAAATACACAATGCCGAGTGGAACAGGTTTATTGAGATTGAAAAAGGGTTTAACTTGAATAAACTTGAAGCCTCAATTCAAAATGCTGTTTTACCCCAAAATCATTTCGATTTAATTTATTTCGATGCTTTTGCTCCTAACAAACAACCTGAGCTTTGGGAGGTTACAATTTTCGAAAAAATGTATAGCCTTTTAAAACCAAATGGTAAATTAGTTACCTACTGCGCCAAAGGTCAAGTAAGGCGAAATATGGAAATAGCAAATTTGGTAACCGAAAGGTTACAAGGCCCTCCAGGCAAAAGAGAAATGTTAAGAGCTACAAAACCATGAGTATTTCTAAATTCAATATTAGGGTTTACGGCTTAGCCCTACATGATGGCAAAATTTTAGTTGCCGATGAAATTTTACAAGGCAAACATGTCACCAAGTTACCAGGAGGCGGACTCGAGTTCGGTGAAGGAATTATCGATTGCCTGCATAGAGAATTTATGGAAGAGCTAAATGCCGAAATAGAGAACTTAGAGCTTTTTTATGTTACCGATTTTTTTCAGCAATCCTCCTTCGATCCAAGTCATCAGGTTATTTGCGTTTATTATTCATGCAAATTGAAAAAACCATCCATACTAAAAACTGCCTCAAAAAAATTCGACTTTAAAGTAGAAATTGAAAGAGCTGAAAGTTTCAGATGGCAAAACCTAAACTCCCTAACAGTTGACGATTTTGCTTTTCCCATCGATAAAGTGGTGGTAGAAAAACTACTTAAGGAAACTTAAAATTGCGCAAAATCACTTTTCAGAGTAGGCAAAGGTTGACAAACTTCATATCCTTAACCAATATATTTCACACCTTTGAATCAAAGGATTCGCCATGAAAAATATACTTGTTCCAACCGACTTCTCAAAACAAGCAGAAATTGCCATAAATGCTGCTGTAAAAATTGCCAAACAACACAACGCTGTTATCCACATCATGCATTCAATAAAATCTCTTGGAGACATAGTTCAGCTTGATTCATTTGCCTCGGGAGACTTTGCTAGCACAACAGTTTCAACCGACCAAATTTTAAGACTTATTGAACTAAAAACCGAAGAGGCAGAACAAAACCTAGCAGCAATAAAAAAACATTGCGAAACAGAAAATATAAACGTAATTACCCATTCTAAGCAACAACCTGTAGAAGTGGCAATCAACCAAATTGTTGCAGAAAATAAAATAGATTTAATTGTAATGGGATCACACGGAGCAAGTGGAGTTTCTGAAATGCTCATGGGAAGCAATGCTCAAAAAGTGGTGCGTCACGCAAAATGCCCAGTGTTAACCATTAAAAACGAATTTAAAGGCAATTGGAATAACATTGTTTATGCCTCTAGTTTTGATGAGGATGAAGTAAATAACAACATACCTAAAGCAGGCAATTTAGCCAAATGGTTCGAAGCTCAATTAAACTTTCTTTGCGTTAATACGCCAAGCTATTTTGAAGATTCAGAAACCACATTGGAAAAAATGAAAATGGCTTGCAAGCTATTTCCCGATGCTCAAAAACACATTTACAATGATTTTTCTGTTGAAGATGGAATTTTAGCATTCTCTAACCTTTATAAAATGGATGCAATTATTATTACAACCCACGGCTACAAAGCTTTACGAAGGTTATTAAACAACAACATTGTTGAGCATTTGGTAAACCATTGCAACCTTCCAATTATCAGTATCAACTTAGATAGGGATTAACAGCTTATTAGCTTTGTAATTAGGGCCATCTCCATTACTTTTGCTCCCTTTTTTAATACTACTTTCTAAGGAGATGAAACAAGAACTAATTAACAAGTTCCAAGCGTTACTACAACAAGAGCAAATTAAACAAGTTAAAGATGAAGCTCTTGAATTAATTGCAGCTTTCGAAAAAGCTAAGCACGATTTAATTAAACAAGAAAAAAAAGCCTTTGTGGCCGAAGGTGGCGACCCGCATTACTTTGAGCCTTCAAAAGATCCGCTAGATTCTAAATTTAAAGAAATAGAAAATATCTTTTTCGATAAATATGAGCAGATTAAGGCTGAGCAAAAAAAAGAGCTTGAACAAAATCTCGAAACCAAATTAGCTCTTATAGATGAGCTGAAAGATGTAAACGAAAACGAAGAAAATATTGGCAAAGCTTTCAACAGAATAAATGCCATCAAAAAGAAATGGGACGAAACAGGAGCTGTTCCAAACCATAAAAAACACCAAATAAGGGAAGATTACTCTAAATTGGTTGAAGAGTTCTATTACCACATCAAAATATTTAAAGAACTAAAAGACCACGATTTTAAAAAGAATCTTGAACTTAAAAACGATATAATTGACAGAATTGAAAAACTTTTAGAACTAAAATCGATAAAGGAAATTCAGCTTCTGCTAGATGCCTATTTGGTTGAATGGGACCAACAAGGCCCAACTTTTCAGAAAGATTGGCCAGAGGTAAAAGAAAGATTTCAAAAAGTTTATCATGATGTAAATCAGAAAATTAGCGACCATTACAAATCAATAAGAGAAAATCAAAAAGAAAACGCCGATAAAAAACAGGCTATTATTGATGAATTAAAACCAATGGTTGAAAATTTCCCAAAAGACCATAAAAATTGGGTTAACCAAACCAATGCTCTTAACGAAATTCAAGAAAAATATCGCAAAATTAGCCCAACCCAAAAAAAGAAAAACGATTCTCTTTGGGATGAATTTAGAAGCTTAATAGATAAGTTTTACGAGGAGAAAAGAAATTTTTACCAAGAAAAGAAAACTGAATTTAAAGAAGCTAGAGCAGATAAATCACAAATTATTGCTGCCGCAAAAGAATTAATACCTGCTGATGATGTAAACCTAGAGATGATAGATTGGAGAAAAAGTACCGATCAAATTGTAAAACTTCAAAAAGATTGGAAAGAAGCAGGCATCCTCAAACAAAGCGAAGAACGAAAAATTTGGATAGAATTTAGAGCTGTTTGCGATTTATTCTTCCAAAAAAAGAAAGAGTATTACAATTCTTTAAACAAAAGGCAAGAAGAAAACCAAAAGCTTAAAGAAACAATTATTGAGCAATTGGAAAGTTTTAAGCCTTCTGGAGATAAAGATACCGACCACGAAACTTTGAGAAAACTAACCTACGATTTTCAACAAATTGGCATGGTTCCAGTAAAAGCAAAGAACCAAATTAGCACCCGTTTCATAAAAGCAACAGCTAATGTAGCTAAACAGTTAAATATCGGAAGTAAAGAATTAAAATCAACCTTATTCAAAAATAAAGTTGATGTAATTCAAAATGAAGATCCAGCTGCAAAGCAAAAATTAGTAAACGAGCAAAAATTCATCAAAAGGAAAATTAAAGAACTTGAAGATGAGAAGTTTCAATACGAAAACAACCTTGGATTCTTTAAATACACCAAAGATGATAACCCACTCAAAAAAGAGGTAATGGACAAAATTGCCGCTGTAGGAAATCAAATTTTAGATTGGAAAGAAAAAGGCAAAACCATAAACCTAGCACTAAGAGAAGCAAACAAACCTGCTCCTCAAGAAAAAGAAAAACCTGCTGAAGAAGAAAATCCCACATAAAAAAACAAGAATTCAACCTGCTGATGGAAGAAAACGCTATTAAATCACATACAAAAATTCCAACTGAGATACTGCGAAAGGCTTATACCTTAATGTGTACAGCCCGTAACATGTCTGATTTATACGAAGAAAACCACAAATTTACCAGCAAGTATGTTCATGCCTGCTCAAGAGGCCACGAGGCATTTCAGCTTGCTATGGCTATGCAATTAAAACCACAAGATTGGGTTGCGCCTTATTACAGAGACGATTCAATTTTATTAGGAATTGGCATGAAGCCTTTTGAATTGATGCTTCAATTAATGGCCAAAAGAAATGATCCATTTTCTGGTGGAAGAACATACTATTGCCATCCATCATTAAAAGATGATGACAAACCAAAAATTCCTCACCAAAGCTCAGCAACAGGCATGCAGGCTATTCCTACAACTGGCGTTGCTATGGGGGTTCAATACCTAGAAAACCAAAACATTGCCCCTGATTTTGGCGATGACAAACCAGTTGTTGTTTGCTCTTTAGGTGATGCATCTGTAACAGAAGGCGAAGTTGCAGAGGCATTTCAAATGGCTGCTTTAAAGCAATTTCCTATACTCTATTTTGTGCAAGACAACGAATGGGACATATCTGCCAACGCAGCAGAAACAAGGTCTCAAAACGCAGCAGAATACGCCAAAGGGTTTAAAGGAATTGAAGTTAAAAGCATTGAAGGCAACGACTTTTTTGAATGTTACGAAACACTTAAAGAAGTAATTGAAACCATTAGAAAAGAGCGTAGACCATTTTTGGTTCACGGAAGAGTTCCATTACTTGGACACCATACTTCAGGAGTTAGAAGAGAATGGTATAGAGACGACTTAGAAGAACATCAGCAAAGAGATCCGCTTCCTAAATTCAGAAATCAACTTTTAGAAGCTGGTTTTTCTGAAGAAGAGCTCAATGAAATTTGGACATCTACTCGTAAATTGGTAGTAGAAGATTACGAAAAAGCCAAAAACGAAGAAGATCCACGACCAGATGATTTATTCAATTTCGATTACGCCCCTACTCCTATTACCAAAGAAAAAGGCGAAAGAGAACCAGCGGGCAAAGAACCAACTGTAATGGTTGATAGCGCGCTGTTTGCAGTACAAGAAATAATGCAAAAACATCCAGAAGCACTGCTTTATGGACAAGATGTTGGCGGCAGACTTGGTGGTGTTTTTAGAGAAGCCGCTACCCTAGCCCAAAAGTTTGGAGATAACCGTGTTTTTAACACCCCAATTCAAGAAGCTTTTATTATTGGAAGCACAGTTGGAATGAGCGCCGTTGGCTGTAAACCAATTGTCGAAGTTCAATTTGCTGATTACATTTGGCCAGGCCTTAACCAACTTTTTACTGAAGTAAGTAGGTCATATTACCTTTCTAACGGAAAATGGCCTGTAAGTTCAATTTTGCGCGTTCCAATTGGTGCTTATGGTAGCGGTGGACCTTACCACTCGTCTAGTGTGGAGTCAGTTTTAACTAACATTCGCGGAATAAAAATAGCTTACCCTTCAACAGGTGCAGATTTAAAAGGATTGATGAAATCTGCCTTTTACGACCCAAACCCAGTGGTAATGTTAGAACACAAAGGTTTGTATTGGAGTAAAATAAAAGGCACTGAAAAAGCCAAAACCATTGAGCCTAGTGAAGATTATGTAATTCCGTTTGGTAAAGCAAGAGTTGTACAAGAGGCAAATAAAAGCGAAATAGAAAAGGGAGCTAGCGCAACAATTATTACTTACGGAATGGGAGTTTATTGGAGCACAGAAGCTGCAAAATCATTTCCAGGCAAAGTTGAAATAGTTGATTTAAGAACCTTGGTTCCCATGGATGAGGATTACATCAAAGAAAGTATAAGAAAACATGGTAAATGCTTGGTGGTAACTGAAGAGCCAATTAAAAACTCTTTTGGACAAGCAATTTCAGGTTATTTACAAGAACATTGTTTCGAATATTTAGATGCTCCTATCATGGTAATTGGCTCAGAAAATTTGCCTGCCATTCCATTAAATTCAACTTTAGAGTTTACTATGATTCCAAATGCAGAAAAGGTAAAATCCAAATTAGAAAAACTTTTAAAATATTAAAATTCAGTACATTAAAATTGTTTAACTAATTTATTACATTAATTATTTTTTGTTGATTTTTTTCTACTTTTTAAAATTAATAAAAACCAAATTACACCCAAGCTTGTTTGGTTAAAACAATCGCAAAACGAGGGAAGATAATACCTACTTTTGCACCTCAAAAATTTGAAGATGGCAAAATTTCATACACTTAAAGTGAGTGATGTTCACAGAGAAACAAAAGATGCAGTATCGGTAGCATTTGAAGTACCTGAAAATTTAGCTTCAGAATACAAATACATTCAAGGCCAATATTTAACCTTTAAGTTAGTGATGGATGGCGAAGAAGTTAGAAGGTCATACTCTATTTGTACCTCACCAGTAGCAGATTCAGACTTAAGAATTGCTGTTAAAGAAGTTGAAGGAGGTAAAATGTCTCCTTACCTAAACAAAACTGTTAAAGCAGGAGACGAAATTGAGGTAATGACCCCAATGGGAAGGTTTTTTACCGAAGTTTCAGAAAACAATGCCAAAAACTATGTATTGTTTGCCGGCGGCTCAGGCATCACTCCTATTTTCGGAATTATCAAAACCATTTTAAAAGTCGAGCCAAAAAGCCAAATAAAATTGGTTTATGCCAACAGAAATGAGTTTTCAGTAATTTTCAAAGACCAATTAGAAAAACTAGCAGATGAAAATCAAAATTTCAAATTGATTTTAACTTACGACCAAGCACCTGCTCATTTTGATGATTTAAACTCTGGTGTTTTAAATAAATCGAAAGTTTTAGAGCTAGTTGAGGCATACAATGTTCAATCTACTGCCGATGAAATATTTGTTTGCGGACCTGCACCAATGATGAACAACATTACCGAAACTCTTTCAAACTTAGGGGTTGATAAAAAGAAAGTTCATGTAGAGTATTTTACCACAGTTTTGGAAGATATTGCGAAGGAAGAAAACAAAGCACCCCAAGTAGAAAGCGACTTTAACGGAAAAGCATCTATCAAAGTTATTTTAGATGGCGAGGAAGCTGAGTTTGAACTAAGCTCAGATGGAGATAGCATTCTAGATGCTGCTATTGACGCAGGTTTAGATGTCCCATTTAGCTGCAAAGGAGCTGTTTGTTGCACTTGCAGAGCCAAGGTAATGGAAGGCAAAGTAGAAATGGACATGAATTACGCCTTAGAGGAGGATGAAATTGAAGAAGGCTTTGTACTTACTTGTCAATCACACCCAAGATCAGCAAACGTTGTGGTCGATTTTGACCAAATGTAAAAGTTAATTAAAGGCCTAATATTAGGCCTTTTCATTTTTTATGGGGCAAATATTACTTCAAATCATCAAAGGTTTTTCATACCTTCCTAAAAGCTTTTTTAAAGTTTTAAGCAACTTTTTAGCTTTTATCCTAAATCATATTATCAGGTATAGAGGCGATGTTATTTTGAGAAACTTAAAGCGCTCATTTCCAAACAAATCAAAACAGGAAATTAAAGTAATTAAAGAAGGTTTTTACCTAAACTTAGCAGATGTTTTTACCGAAATAATTTACACATTATCATTACCCAAAGAAAAAGTAATGAAAAAATTTAGGGTTTTTAACGACAAGGTAATTGACAACTTATACCAAGACCACAACAACATTATTGTGGTGGCTTCTCACAATTGCAACTGGGAAATTGGACTAAGCGTATTACCGCTTTTTGTTGAGCATAACGTTTATGTAATTTACAAGCCTTTAAAAAATAAAACTTCAGAATTTATCATCAACAGTATTAGACAAAGGTTTGGGGTAAAACTCATCACCAAAAAAGAAAGTGCTAAATTTATTTTGAGCAACAAAGACCAAAAGAAGTTGATTGTTTTTATTTCAGACCAAACCCCCTACCCTGAAAACGCTATTTGGACAGAGTTTTTAAACCAGCAAACGCCTATTTTTAGGGGCGCCGAAGTAATGGCTAAAAAACTTAATAGCCCAGTTGTTTTTGCTTACAACAGGCGACAAAAAAGAGGAAAATATGAGTTAGGTTTTGAGCTTTTAACAGAAAATCCAAAAGCTTTAGCCCCAGAAGAAATCACCAACCTACATGTAAAATATTTAGAACAAGAAATTATTAAAGCGCCTTCAAATTGGCTTTGGTCTCACAAAAGATGGAAACATAAACCACCCCAAAAAGAACTTGTTAATTAATTTGTTTAAAACCAAGAATCACCAAAAATCATAACCCAACTCAATTTAGTAAATTTGTTAAAAGCCATCATCATTTTAAATGAAAGAAAGCTCCGAATTCCCCTTTGAACAAAACGATAACGAAACCATTCTAGTAGAAAGGTTTGAAAAAATGCTATCCAGTGGTGATTTGCTATTTTTTGACGTTGATGAGTTTGAAGATTTAATTGATTATTATTCAATTAGAAATAAGGTAGATAATGCTTTTCTTGCTATAAATATGGCCAAATCTCAGCATCCAAGTAGCAATACATTTATGCTAAAAGAGGCTGAATTATTGGCTTTTAGCAACAAACCATTTGAAGCCCTGAAAACAATTGAAAAACTTGAATTAATTGAAGGGCCAACTGCAGATATTACGCTAACCAAAGCCTCAATATTCAGCCAACAAGGAAGGTACAACCAAGCTATAAAAACTTTAAAAGATGCTTTAGAGTTGCCCGAAGCAGATGCAGAAAGCATTTACATGAGCTTATCTTTTGAATACCAAAACGTTAGTAAATTCGAAAAAGCAATTAAATGCCTAAAATCGGTTTTAAAAATCAATCATAAAAACGAAGACGCCCTATATGAGCTAGCATATTGCTTTGATATTACAGACCAACAAGAAATTGGGGTAAGTTTCTACAAAAAATTTATTGATCAACACCCTTACAATAGGCACGCTTGGTACAATTTAGGCAATTCATATACTTCGTTAAAAAAATACGATTTAGCCATTGAAGCTTATGATTTTGCTATTGTAATAAAAGATAATTTTTCATCTGCCCATTTTAACAAAGCCAATATTTTAGCCCGTATTGAACGTTATGAGGAAGCCATTGAAGTTTATCAATATTGCCTTAAATTAGAAAAAGGAGGCGCTATAACCAACTTTTATTTGGCAGAGTGCTATTACAACATCAACCTATTTTCCCAAGCCTTAAAATATTACAAACTTGCTACCAAAGCAGACCCTAATTATAGCGAAGCTTGGCTAGGCATTGCTGTTTCTTTAGATCAACTAGACGAGGTTGAGCAAGCTATTCCTTACATGGAAAAAGCGGTAAATATCGACCCATATAATTTAGACGCATTGTTAACCCTTGCAGAAGGATACAGCAGAACAGGCGAAAAATTTCTAGCTTCAGAAACCTACAAAAAGGCTTGCTTGGTAGATGACAACGACCCCGAAACTTTTATTGAAGCCGCAGATTTCTTTATTGACGAAGACCTTGCTGAAGATGCAATTGAAATACTTAATGATGGCATAAAACGCAATCCTGCCCTTGCTGAGTTATTTTATAAACTTGCAGCTGTTTTGTTGCAAATTGGAGAGCCCTCAAAAGCATTATCTATATTGCAAGAAGGTTTAGATTTAGCACCCGAATTACATGCCCTAATATTTGATTATTTTGCTGATGCGGATAAAAATCAAGACATAATTGATTTAATTGAACTATACAAAAATTTAAAATGAATTTCGAACTACCACACCTTCCCCAAAGGACAACAAAACCTCGTAAAGAAGGTATGAATATGATGATGGACAAAGGTCTAAGCATTAGAGAAGCCGAGAATTTTATTGAGCAAAATGCTGATTTGACAGATTTGGTAAAATTGGGTTTTGGAACCTCATATCTTACTAAAAATACCGAAGAAAAAATAAAACTATACCACCAAGCAGATATCAAAGTTTATCTAGGTGGAACTCTTTTCGAAGCGTTTTTAGTTCGTGATATGTTAGATGATTATAGGAGGTTGTTAGATAAACTTAACCTTGATACAGTTGAAGTTTCTGATGGTTCAATGTTTATTCCTCACGATTTAAAATGTGAATTAATTGCAAGTTTTGCCAAAGATTATAAAGTACTTTCTGAAGTAGGCTCCAAACAAGAAGGCTATTTAATTAGTCCAGGAAAATGGATTAATATGATGACAACCGAATTACAAGCGGGTTCATGGAAAGTAATTGCCGAAGCTCGAGAAAGCGGAACAGTTGGTATTTATCGTCCAAATGGAAGCGCTCACACCGTTTTAATCAACAAAATATTAAATAAAGTAAAAGGTGAAAATATATTGTGGGAGGCCCCTCAAAAATCTCAACAAGTATGGTTTATTCGCCATTTAGGCCACAACGTAAGTTTAGGAAACATTGCTCCTGAAGAAATAATTCCTCTAGAAACTTTAAGACTTGGCTTAAGAGGTGATACATTTTTTGAGTTTTTACCAGAAAACATTAAAGAAAAGTACAATTCTTTATGAATTTAATTTCGCCGATAGAATTAAAGCAAAAGCTTGATAACCAAGAGGATATTGATGTAATTGATATTCGAGAAAATTACGAAAACGAAATTGTTTCGATCTCTGCTAAAAATGTTCCCATGGCTTTGGTAATGGAAAACTTAAGCACTTTACCTAAAACTAAACCTGTTATTTTTTTCTGTAAAACAGGTGGTCGTGCAGGCGCATTAACTGATTTACTTGAAACCCATTATGGCTTTGATAATGTTTACAATTTAGAAGGCGGCATTATGGGTTATATAGAAACTGTAGACCCCTCTTTACCAACTTATTAATAATGAGAAGCATTAAAGATTACCTCGTTATTGGGGCAAAAGGAATGGCTATGGGAATGGCAGATGTTGTTCCTGGAGTATCAGGTGGCACAATTGCTTTTATTTCAGGCATTTATGAGGAGTTAATTTCCTCAATTAAATCTATTGATCACAAAGCGGTTAAGGTACTTTTAACCCAAGGTCCAATGGCCTTTTTAAAACACATAAATGCTTTCTTTTTAATGGCAGTCTTTGCTGGCATAGCAATTAGTGTAGTTAGTTTGGTTAAGCTAATTCATTACCTCTTAGAGAATCACGCAATTTTGCTTTGGTCTTTCTTTTTTGGGCTAATTGTAGCTTCTGCAATAACTGTAGGCCAAAAGGTTACAAAATGGTCGGCTGGAAGCATTATCAGTCTTTTGGCAGGCGCTGTAATTGCTTACTTTATTACAGTAGCAACTCCTGCTGAAACTCCAGAAAGTTGGTGGTTTATCATACTTTCGGGAAGTATTGCCATTTGTGCCATGATATTACCAGGTATTTCAGGAAGCTTTATTCTATTGCTTTTGAAAAAATACAAGTTTATTACAGGAGCTATTAAAGACTTCGATTTAGTAACCATAGCCCTTTTCGGGATAGGAGCTATTGTTGGATTAATAAGCTTTTCTCACGTTTTAAGCTGGTTATTTAAAAAGTATCACAACCAAACTATTGCTGTGCTTACAGGCTTTATGATTGGCTCATTAAATGTAGTTTGGCCTTGGAAAATTGTTTTAGAAACAAGAATAAACTCAAAAGGAATTGAAGAACCCTTTAGATACGAAAGCGTTTTACCAACCAATTTTGAAGGAGAATCATTTGTAATTGGTGCAATTGCATTAGCTATTGTTGGTTTTGGGTTAATTATATTGCTTGAAAAGGTTTCTAACAAAAAGCAGGTTTCATGAGGTTATTCGGTTTAATCGGCCAAAACCTTAATCATAGTTTTTCAGAAAATTATTTTGAAACAAAATTCAAAAAAGAAGGTATTTCCGATTGTAAATACCAAAACTTCGAGATTCCAAGAATTAACGATTTACCTGCATTATTAAAGGATAATAAAGACCTTGTTGGCCTAAATGTTACCATACCCTACAAAGAATTGGTAATGCCCTTTTTAGATGAAGTTTCGCCCGAGGCCGAAATCATTGGGGCAGTGAATACTATTCAAATAAAAAATGGCAAAACCATTGGTTACAATACCGACTTTTTAGGCTTTGAGCAAAGTTTATTAACCTTTTTAAAGGGAAATATTAGGCGAGCCTTAATTCTAGGTTCAGGCGGAGCCGCAAAGGCTGTTGCTTTCGGCTTAAGAAGATTAGGAATATCTTATCAATTTGTTTCTAGAAGAAAAAATGAAGGCTCAATAACCTATGACCAAGTGATAAGTGAGCTTATTCTTCCTAATTTATTGATTATTAATTGCACGCCTTTAGGTACTTATCCAAAAGTTAACGACCTACCTCCTATTCCTAAATCATTCTTAAATAACTCTCATTTTATTTACGATTTAGTTTACAACCCTGAAGAAACTGCCCTAATGAAATTAGGAAAATCAAAAGGTTGTAATGTGAAAAATGGTCTTGAAATGCTTCAAAATCAAGCAGAAGCAAGTTGGGAGATTTGGAACTCTTAGCCAAACCCCAAACCTACAATTGATTTTATGCTGTATTATGGATTTGAAAACCATAATTATTACTTTTAGCCAAAACCAATTTTATGAAAATTTATCCCCTTGAAACCGGAAAATTCATGCTCGACGGAGGCGCTATGTTTGGCGTAGTACCAAAATCTTTGTGGCAAAAAACAAACCCAGCTGATGCCAACAATATGTGTTCTTGGAGTATGAGATGCTTGTTGATTGAAGATGGAAATAGACTCATATTAATTGATGCAGGTATGGGAAATAAACAAAGTGAAAAGTTTTTTAGCTACTATTTTTTACATGGAACTGATACTTTAGATAAAAGCCTTCAAAATATTGGTTTTTATAGAGATGAAATTACAGATGTTTTTCTAACGCATCTACATTTCGATCACTGTGGAGGAGCAATTGAAGATATAGGAAATCAAACTTATCGACCTGCTTTTAAGAATGCAAAATTTTGGAGTAATGCAAATCATTGGCAATGGGCAACTCAACCTAACCCCAGAGAAAAAGCATCATTTCTTAAAGAAAATATTTTACCAATTCAAGAGAGTGGTCAACTTAATTTTTTAGAAATGCCACAAGGCGATTTCTTACAAGATTCTGATCTTGGGTTTGGGGTTCTTTTTGTTAATGGACATACCGATAAACAAATGATTCCACATATTCAATATAAAGGTAAAACACTTGTTTTTTGTGCGGATTTATTGCCATCCACAGGTCATATTCCTTTGCCGTATGTTATGGGTTACGATACAAGACCTTTGCTAACTATGGAAGAAAAAGGGAAATTCTTAAAAAATGCTGCAGACAATGAATATATTTTGCTTTTAGAGCACGATTATTACCACGACTGCTGTACCATAGTAAATACCGAAAAAGGACCTAGATTAGGTGAAGCTTTTCAATTCAAAGATATGTTTGGCAATTAAGTCAAAGTCTTATCTCTAAATGCATTAACAAAAAGCATATTCCCGTTTTCGGGGAAATTTTTGAAGTAATCTGCACCCTCAGATTTTAACCTTTCTCCGTTAAATCCTACAATGGTTAAATCTGCATCTGTTGATTTATCGGCAATGGTTTCGCCATAAGACATGCCTGAAGAAAGTGGAATTAGATTTATGTTTTTGGTTGAAATTGGCAACCTTCCTGAAGATACCAAGTCTATCAAACTTTGTTTTTGTTGCTCCATTTCCCCATCAGGATAAACAGAAAATATTTTAATTACTCCTTTTTTCCATTCAGGATGCCCCAAAATAATATAGGCCAAAAGAATCATCAGGTTCGAATTCAAATAGTCTTCAGGCGAAATCCAAACATGAATTTCTTTTTGGTAGCCAAATCCCTTTAAGGTTGTTCTTAAAATACAAACATCGAAAGGTGTTGCTTGTAAT
>JABAYK010000061.1 GCA_018609045.1 Flavobacteriales bacterium | reverse complement strand
TAAATGCCAACGAAGGTGAAACAAAATTGACCCTAAAAGAAATTACTCCGGTTAGGCTGCTAAATTCTCCCTTCTCTAAATTGGTAGCAGAAAGTTATGAAAAAGGATTCTCAATAGAAAATTTAATAGAATTATTAGGAAAAGGAAGAGCCAAGAAAGGAATGTTTGAAGGAAATTTGGAAGAAGGTGAGTTTGAAATAGGGCAAGTTTCGGCGCTTATTGATAATATTTTACCTTCAAAACAAATTGTTGAGGAAATAATGAATGAGTTTCATACAATTTCACGTTATTTGGGGAGTTTAAAGTTTTAATTCATTCTAATCAGATTCTTACTTTTGCCACTTTTTAAAATGAAGCAGGGATTTTCTTTCTTTCTATTTTTTGTGTTGATGTTTTTTTCACTTCAACTCAAAAGTGCCTTGCCACCGCCTGAAATTAGATGTGTTGCCATAAACTCTGATGGCTCTATTGTAATTTCTTGGGATACCCCTGCAGGAAATCAAGCTGAATTTATCAATTACACCATTTTTTCTTCAGCCAATCTAGGGGCATCTTTTCAAGTTTTAGATAGTGTCACAAATTTCAACACCCAAAGTTTTGCCGATGTAAACTCTATTGGAAGAATTTTTTACTTCATACAAACCAAATATGATGACGGAAATGGGGTAACTTATTCATTATCTTCAGATACGTTGTCAAACATGATATTAAATGTTACTTCAATGGTTGGGAATAATTTTCCCCCTGTATTAAATTGGAATCCTATTCGAACACCAAACCTAACAACCAATAGTGGTACATATTTAATTTTTCGAAAAAAAGGGTTCAGCGGAAATTGGAGTTTGGTTGATTCCACCAATTATGGAACCGAAACTTATACCGACTATTCTATCATTACTTGCTCCGATACTCTTTATTATCGAATTGACATGTTTGATGATTTACCTTGCTTGTCAACTTCCAATATTGACAAAGAACTTTTTGAAGAAAAATTCCCTCCAGCAGTTCCTGCTTTAGATTCAGTTTCAATAGATACTTCAACTGGATTTGCCAAAATAGGTTGGTCTCAAAGTTCCTCTCCCGATACAGAAGGTTACATTATTTATTATGATAATAATGGAACTTGGGTTACAGATACAGTTTTTGGAATTGGAAATACTTATTTATTTAATCAAACCGTAAACGGGAATTTAGGGTCACTTAGCTTTACAATTGCTGCCTTTGATACTTGCGGAAATACAAGTGCAACTTCATCTGCTAATCACACAACAATGTTCGTTTCCACGAGCGAAAATCTTTGTAATAGAGAAATTCAACTTAATTGGAGTCCTTACGAAGGTTTTTCAAACATCTCTTCTTATGATATATACGCAGCGCAAGACAATGGAGTTTTTTCTTTTGTAGCAAGTACCAATGGAAATACCACAAGTTTTAACCATTCTGGATTAAATAGTTTGTCAACTTATTGTTACGTTGTAGTTGCTAAATCATTAGGTAAAACGTCAAAATCAAATATAGTTTGCCAAAGTTTTAGTCAGCTAAATGTGCCACTTTACCATTACAATACACATGTAACAGTTGATGATAATTTCTTTGTGAAAGCCGAATGTATTACTGATACTTCAGCAGATATCAAACGATATGAATTAAGAAGGTCTTTTTTCAAAAATGGAGAATACATTACCGTGGATATTTTGAAAGATGCAAAAGATACAGTGCTCAGCTTTATTGACTCAACAGCAAGAGCTAACCAAAACGCATACTTTTATCGTATTGATGCAATTGATTCATGCGATCAAATTGTGGTTTCTTCAAACACTTCTCGAACCTTGTTTTTGAATATCCAAGAAAACCTCGAAAATTATCACTACAATTTAGATTGGAATCGTTACCAAGGTTGGGATTCTTTAGGATTTGGTGTGCTTCGATATAGAATAAAAAGAAGCTTAGGGGCTGATTCCTTAACCAATATTGATTCAGTTAACAGTGTTACACTTGATTATACCGACCTTTATTTTGATATTAGAAATGAAGGAGGAACCTATTGCTACCAAATTGAAGCCCAAGAACATCCAAACAATTGGATTTTAAAGCCATATACTTCTTTGTCAAATAAGGTTTGTCTCAAAAAAGAGCCAGTAGTTTACGTTCCAAATATTTTTACGCCAAATAGCGATGGGAAAAACGATGTGTTCCTGCCAGAGATTCAATTTGTAGACATCGGTAATTTTAAAATGGTGATTTTTGATCGATGGGGAAGCCAGATTTTCGAAGTTTTGGATGCCACAACAGGGTGGGACGGATTAATTGATGGAACACCAGCCCCAACAGGTGGATATGTTTACTTTATTTCTTTTACCACGCCTAAGGGCTCTTTGATTGAGAAAAAGGGTGGAATTACACTTTATCGATAAGGGAAAATCACCTTTTCTTTTTAGCAAATTTTAAGACCTATTTTTTGCCTCATTATCCTTAAATTTGCGCTTTTTTTATAAACCTTAGAAAAGTATTATCGTGTCAATATTATCATCTAAAATTAGTTATGAAGGTTTAACCTACGACGATGTCCTATTAATTCCTGCATATTCAGAGGTTTTTCCTCGAAATGTTGATATTTCTACCAAGTTTTCTAGAAATATTGACTTAAGAACGCCAATTGTTTCTGCAGCTATGGATACGGTTACTGAAAGCGAATTGGCAATTGCAATTGCCCAAGAAGGGGGAATAGGAGTTTTACATAAAAATATGCCTATTGATGCACAAGCAGCCGAAGTTCGAAAGGTTAAACGTTCTGAAAGTGGAATGATTCAAGACCCAATTACGGTAAAGGTAAATGCCACTGTTAAAGATGTTTTGTTTTTGATGAAAGAACACTCTATTGGAGGAATTCCTGTAATTGATAATAATGGGTTGTTAGTAGGAATTGTTACCAACCGAGATTTAAGGTTCGAAAAAGACCAAGCAAAGTCTATTGAAAAGGTAATGACCAAAGAAAATATCATTACTACCCAAGATGGCTCTGACTTAACAACTGCCGAGCTGTTGTTGCAAGAACATAAAATTGAAAAGCTTCCAGTAGTAGATAAAAACAATAAATTATTAGGATTAATCACCTTTAAAGATATTACCAAACAAAAAATTAAGCCCAATGCTTGCAAAGACCATTTTGGCAGATTAAGAGTTGCCGGTGCTGTTGGAGTTACGGGTGATACTATGGAACGCGCCGCTGCTTTAGTTGATGCAGGTGTTGATGCTCTTGTTATTGATACAGCTCATGGTCATTCTAAAGGGGTTTTAGAAGTTTTAAAAAATGTAAAATCTAAATTTAAAGATGTTGATGTTGTAGTTGGAAACATCGCAACTAAAGAAGCTGCTTTGGCTTTGATAGATGCCGGTGCTGACGCCATTAAAGTTGGAATCGGACCTGGTTCTATTTGCACAACTAGAATTATTGCCGGTGTTGGGGTTCCTCAACTTTCTGCAGTAATGGAAGTAGCCGAAGCGGCAAAAGGAACAGGCGTGCCAATTATTGCCGACGGGGGAATTAGATTTACTGGGGATATTGTGAAGGCTTTGGCAGGAGGCGCTGATACCATTATGGCGGGGTCTTTGTTCGCAGGCACTGAAGAATCTCCAGGAGAAACTATTTTGTACGAAGGAAGAAGATTTAAATCATACCGCGGAATGGGTTCTATTGAAGCCATGCAAAAAGGTTCAAAAGATAGATACTTTCAAGATGCCGAAGACGACATCAAAAAATTGGTTCCTGAAGGTATTTCAGGTAGAGTTCCATTTAAAGGAAAGGTTACCGAAATTATTTACCAAATGATTGGTGGACTGCGAGCGGGTATGGGATATTGTGGTGCAGGAAACATAAAAGAATTAAAGGAGGCTAAATTTGTGAAAATTACAAATGCCGGTGTTGTTGAAAGCCACCCACATGACGTATTTATAACAAGAGAAGCTCCTAATTACTCAAGAAAATAAAGAAGAATAAAATGAAGAATAGAATGAGAAAGCTATGGGGATTTGCTGTGTTTATATTTTTTGCAGCGAGTTTAACTGCCCAAAATAATAAGGTTTTATTAACCGTAGAAGATGAAAATATTACTGTTGATGAGTTTTTACGTGTTTACAACAAAAACAACAATGCCGAAAACTCAATCGATCCAAAATCGGTATCAGAATATTTAGACCTTTATATTAATTTTAAGCTTAAAGTTAAAGAGGCTGAAGCACTTGGAATGGATACCGCAGAGTCTTTTGTGAAAGAATTAGGCGGTTACCGCAAACAGTTGGCACAACCTTATTTAACCGATCAACAAATGACTGACGAGTTGATAAAGGAAGCTTATGACAGAATGAAATATGATGTTAGAGCTAGTCATATTTTGGTTAGGGTTGGCTTAGAAGCGCTTCCTAAAGACACCTTAAAAGCAAGATCTAGACTAAATTCAATTCTTAAGGCGATAAAAAATCCTGAAAAAGAATTTGGAAAAGCTGCTGCAGAAATGAGTGAAGATCCATCTGCAAAACAAAACTTTGGAGACTTAGGTTATTTCACTGCCTTCCAAATGGTTTATCCTTTTGAAACTGCTGCATACAATACCAAGCCTGGCACAATGTCAAAGCCTATTAGAACAAGGTTTGGATACCATGTTTTATATGTTCATGATAAAAGACCAGCTAGAGGTGAAATTAAAGTAGCTCATATTTTGATAAAAGTAGATGAGGTTATGGATGATGCAACTCAAAGTAATGCAGAGCAAAAAATTAATGAGTTGTATACCAGAATTCAAAATGGTGATGAGTTTGATGCCTTAGCTCGTCAGTTTTCTGATGATAAATCTTCTTCAGCCAAAGGGGGTGAACTTCCAATGTTTGGAACAGGCAGAATGGTTCCCGAATTTGAAGATGCATCTTTTGCCTTGTTAAATGATGGAGACATTTCTAAACCTATAAAAACTCAATATGGTTGGCATATCATCAAAAGATTAGAGAAAAATGAAATCCCTACCTTAGAAGAAGCCGAAAGAGATATCAAAAGAAAAATATCTAGAGACGGCAGAAGTCAAAAGAGTCAAGCTTCATTCATCAAGAAATTGAAAGAAGAATACAATTTTAAGTTTGATGAAAAAGCATTTAACGAAATGGTAAGTTGCATGGACGATGAGTTTTTTGAAGGCCAATGGACTCCAGAAGAAAACTGTGCAGGAAAAGACAAATTTTTATTTTCCATAGAAGATTCAAAATACAGCAACAGAAAAGAAGATTATACCCAACAAGATCTTGCAAATTTTATGCAACGTAACAGAAGGTATGAAAGAAACAAAGAGAATTTAGGTCAAAAGGATGCCATCTTAAAAATTATTTTCGATAAATTGGTATCTAACAGTGTAATGCAATTTGAAGAGTCGAATTTAGAAGTAAAATATGCTGACTTTAAAGATATTATGAGGGAATACAGAGATGGAATTTTACTTTTTGAATTGATGGATGATATGGTTTGGACAAAAGCCATAAAAGATACCACCGGCTTAGATAAGTTTTACGAATCAAACAAACAAAACTTTATGTGGGATACAAGAGTTGATGCCAAAATTTTTGTTTGTAAAGATGAATTAGTTGCTAAAAAGGCCAAAAAAATGGCCAAAAAACAACTTAAAAAAGGCTTAACCAACGATGAGGTTAAAGAAAAAATTAACGCTGATAGCCAGCTTAATTTAGAGATAAAAGAAGACAAATACTTAAAAGGCGATAATGAGATTATTGACCAAGCAGAATGGCAAGCAGGTATATCTGAAAACCTGAATATTGATAAACAAATAATTTTTGTAAATATTTTACAGGTGCTCCCGCCACAACCCAAAAAAATAGAAGAGGCTAGAGGAATTATTACTGCCGAATATCAAAATTATTTAGAAAAAGAGTGGATCAAAGAACTTAGAAATAAGTACTCTTACAAAGTAAATGATGAGGTTTTAAAGAGCATAAATAATTGATAAGAAGCATTGCTATATTACTTTTTTTATCTTTTTGGTTGGGAGGATGTAATTTGCTAAACCCCGAAAAAGAAACCATAGTTCTAGCAAAAATTGGCGATAAATCTCTTTTTTTAAGTGAAATCCAACCCTCAATTCCCGAAAATTTTGAAGGGGCAGATAGTGCATTGTTTGTTAAAGAACAGGTTAAAAAATGGGTAGAGCAAACTTTGTTATTACAAATGGCCGAGCTCAATTTGTCTGAAAGTGAAAAAAACATTGAAAAGGAAATTGAAGATTACCGGAAATCACTCTTGATTTATGCCTACGAAAAGGCCTTTATTGCCCAAAAACTAGATACTTTAATTTCTGATAATGAAGTAGCCAACTATTATGAAGGTAATCTTCAGAACTTTGAGCTTAAAGATTATGTGGTAAAAGTATTGTACACCAAACTCGAAAAAAATGCTCCGCAAATTAGTTACTTGCGCACCATGATAAACAATACAGAAGAACAAGAAGTACGCTATCAATTGGAAGATTATTGCAGGCAATTCGCAACCAATTATATGCTCGAAGACCAAGTTTGGTTATACTTTGAAGATTTATTAAAAGAAATCCCAATAAAAACATACAACATCGATGCTTTTTTGAAAAATAACAAGGTTGTAGAAATTGAAGATGAACAATACCTTTATTTTTTGGTGATTAAAGACTACAGATTAAAAGATAGCGTTTCTCCATTAGAGTTGGAGAAAAGTCGCATCAAAAGCATTATTTTGAACAAAAGAAAATTGGAACTTACCAAAAGCATGAGAAAAGATTTGTACCAAGATGCCTTGAATAAAAACCTAATAGAATACTACACACCTTGAATTATTTAAAACCATTATTAGCCCTTGTTTTCATTTGTATTGGTGTTGTTACTATTAATGCTCAAAACAATGAGTCTTTAGATAAAATTATTGCCGTAGTTGGCGATCAAATTGTTTTAAGGTCAGAAGTTAACGAACAGCTATTGCAGTTAAAAGAGGCAGGAGAAACAATTGATAATGATTTAGAATGCAATATTCTAGAGCAACTTTTATTTGGAAAGTTATTGATTACTAAAGCAGAGGAAGATAGTATTTATGTGAGCGATGATCAAGTTGAGTTTGAACTAGAAAGAAGAATGAGATTTTTTATCTCTCAATTTGGCTCTCAAGAAAAAATGGAGAAGTTTTATGGCAAAAGCATATTAGAGCTCAAGGCAGATTTAAGAGACCTAGTTGCAGATCAGCTAACTGTGCAAACTATGCAACAAAATTTAACTGCTGATGCTAAAGTTACTCCTGCAGATGTAAAAGCTTTTTTTAATAGTATTCCAAAAGATAGTTTACCTTATGTAGACTCTGAGGTTCAAGTAGCGCAAATTGTAAAAAAACCACCTATTAGCGAAGAAGAAAAAGACCGAATTAAAACCAAGTTAAATGAGTTTAGAGATAGGGTAAACAATGGCGAAGATTTTGGAACTATTGCTTTTTTGTATTCAGAAGATCCTGGCTCAGCAAGAGAAAATGGTGAACTTGGTTTTATGACAAGAAATATGTTAGTACCAGAATTTGCTCGGGTTTTATTTAGTATGCAGCCTGGCCAAGTATCTAATATTGTTGAAACAGAATATGGATTTCACTTAATTCAGTTGATTGAAAAACGTGGACAAGAAGCAAACGGAAGACACATTTTGTTAAAGCCAAGAGTAAAACCAGAGGATTTATATGAGTCTAAATTATTTTTAGATAGCATTTTAACTATT
This sequence comes from Flavobacteriales bacterium, assembly GCA_018609045.1. Classification (GTDB taxonomy): domain Bacteria; phylum Bacteroidota; class Bacteroidia; order Flavobacteriales_G; family Salibacteraceae; genus JAAZVO01. The sequence continues at coordinate 30,781 of JABAYK010000061.1, read as the reverse complement.
TTAAAATCTGCAGATATCATAAAATTTGAAGATGCCGCTGCAAAATACTCTGATGACGATGATACAAAAAACAATGGTGGTGTGTTGATGAACCCAATGACAGGAACATCTAGATTTGAAATGGATGAATTGAGCAAAGTTGATCCCTCGTTATTCTTTTTGGTAAGTAAAATAAAAAAGGGAGAAATGAGCTCACCCGAAGTTTGGAATATGCAAGATGGCTCAAAAGCCTACAGAATTGTTAAGTTAATAAGTATTTCAGAGCCTCATGTGGCCAATTTAAAACAAGATTATAATAGACTTCAAACCCTTACAAGGTCAAAAGTTGAAGCCGATTTCTTAAACAATTGGGTTAGCGATAATTTAGATAAATATTATATCAAAGTAGATCCAAGTTTTAATACCTGCAAATTCAGGCACAATTGGGTTAAAGTAAAAAACTAAACATGAGCGATTTAAATTTCGATACCGATGTAAAAGCGGTTGAATATTTCCACAAAAAATACGAATTACTAAAAAAAGAAATTAGCAAAGTAATTATTGGGCAGGATGATGTGGTAGAAAAAGTATTGATTTCTATTTTTTCCAAAGGTCATTGTTTATTAGTTGGGGTACCTGGCTTGGCAAAAACCCTTTTGGTAAATACCATTGCTCAAGCTTTAGGTCTTTCATTTAGCAGAATACAGTTTACACCAGATTTAATGCCTTCTGATATTATTGGAAGTGAAATATTAGATGAAAATCGAAAATTTCAATTCAACAAAGGGCCTTTATTTGCCAATATGGTTTTGGCAGATGAAATTAACCGAACTCCGCCAAAAACCCAATCGGCTTTGTTAGAAGCCATGCAAGAAAAAGCTGTAACATCATCGGGTCACACCTATAAATTAGCCGACCCATTTTTTGTGTTGGCTACGCAAAACCCCATTGAGCAAGAGGGAACATACCCACTTCCCGAAGCACAGTTAGACAGATTTATGTTTAACGTTTGGGTTGATTATCCTTCGTTTCAAGAAGAAGTAGATGTGGTAAAAAGCACAACTTCAGGTACTTCGGTTGAAGTTAAAAACGTAATGACTGCTGATGAAATTACGCTATACCAGCAGCTGGTTCGTAAAATACCTGTAGCCGATAATGTTATCGAATACGCGGTGAGGCTTGCTTCAAAAACTAGAAATAACCCTGATGCTCCAGAAGTAGTTAAAAATTATATTTCGTGGGGTGCAGGCCCAAGAGCTTCTCAATACTTGGTTATTGGTGCTAAATGTCACGCCCTGTTAAGAGGTAAATTCTCTCCAGATATGGAAGATGTAAATGCTATAGCAGTGCCAATTTTACGACACAGAATTGTAAGAAATTACAAAGCTGAAGCAGAAGGTTATTCAGTTGAGAAAATTGTGGAAGCCTTGCTTGAAAAAGCTTAATTTAACTTTAACCTAACTACAGATAAATTCGGAAATGGTCTTACCAAAACCATTTGCCTTAGTGTAGTATCTCCATTTAAAGCTTCGGTTAATTGAGATTTTCCAACCGCAAAATAAATAGGGTATTTCAATTGTATTTCTAAATCGGGGTGGTAATAAATCTCAAAAGGCCCAACTTGGTTACTTATTAAAGGAAAAGGAATTACCAACCCAGGGGTGTTTTTCCCTTCCAGATTTTCTCTATATAAAGGAGAGTCTTTTTCTAGTTGCAGCCCGGCAATGTATAAAGTATCACCTGAAGAGTAAATGTCATCATAAACCAAGTCGAACCTTATATTTCCAAAAGGGTCATGATAAATGTTGGTGGTTAAATTTTGATTTGGTGTAATGTTTTTCAATAAGGTTTTTGCCAAAAAGTTTGTAGGATTTCCTGAAGGTGATTTTTGAATATATAAATTACTCCATTTGTCTTTTTGGGGATATTTAAATTCAAAGTAACCATTCACATCAGTGGTTACCATTTCAATTTCTTTGGGTTTTCCACTTCCAGAACTCAAATTTTCTGAAAACAAAATCAAATCAGCAAAAGGTATTGGTTTTTGATTCGAACCTTCAAAATAAACTCCTGAAATGGTGTAGTATTTTTTAAAAGGATTTACAAGTCCATCTTCATCACACGAAATGAAAACCGACGTTAAAAAAACAAATCCAAAAATTAATTTCAACTTCACCGGGCTAAATTAATTCACCTTTAATTAAACCAAATTGAAAAAGATTTAGTTTATCAACAAAAAAAATGGTATGATTAGTGCCTTTTCGAGTAAAATCATTCAAATAGTTAAACAAAACCACTAATATTTAACGAAACCTAATATTTTTGACAACCTTTAAAAATTCTATGTAAGAATTGATAAAAACAAATAATTACACAATGAAAACTAAACAAATAATCACCTTAGCAATTGCCTCATTTTTTGGAACATTAACCTTTGCCCAAGAAGAAAATAAAGTTCCAAATCCAAGTTTCGAAACTTTAGAAACAAAAATCAAGACTCCAGGTCAATTTATGGAAGCCGTAATGGATTGGGAAACACCAAGAGATTGCCCGCCTGCTGATATTTACAATGCAGAAGCCAAAAAAGATGAAGTTCTAGTTCCTAATAATGCTTACGGAGGATCAGATACCCAAGAAGGTGATAGCTATGCAGGCATTATGGTTTACGAAGAAAGAGGTGAAATTGCCAACAGAATGTTTTTAGCTACCAAACTTACCAAAACACTAATTGCAGGTAAAAAATACTGTGTAAAATTTCATGTTAGCCTTGCCGATTTGTCAAAATATGGCATCAATAATTTAGGAGTTTATCTTTCAGCAACAAAAGTTAAATTGGGCGATATTGAAGACGGTAAAATTAAACCTCAAGTTACCAAAAAAGGAAATCCTATTTTGGGTGAAATGGGCTTGTGGACTGCAGTTTGTGCTGAATACGAAGCTGATGGAACTGAAAAATACCTTACAATTGGAAACTTTGCAGGCCAAGATGAAGTATTGACCCAAAAAATGAGAAGACCAAGAGAATATACCGAACCACAAATTAGAGGCTCTTACTATTACATTGATGAGGTTTCTGTAATAGCTACTTCGCATTTAGATTCACCTTGTATTTGCGAAGAAGAGGAAGAAGATCCAAACGACAGGTTACAAGTAGTTTATACAAAAAATGTTTCTGAAAATATGGATATGGATGTTGTTCAGCAAATATCTCACAACAAAATATTTTTCAAATCGGGCAAATACAACTTAGACGAAACCCAACAACAACAACTTGCTTCTTTATTGGAGCAATTAAAAACTAATCCTGATATTTCTTTATCTATTGAAGGTCATTGCGACAATTCAGAATCAGGCATGTATAGTTTCGATATTTCAGAGAAAAGAGCTGATGCTATTAAAAGTTATTTAGTTGAAAAAGGTATTGAAGGATCAAGGCTAACAGTGGTTGGTTATGGGGATGAAAAACCTGATGCTGGAGCAGATACAAATCAAGCTAAAGCACAAAACAGAAGAGTTGAGTTTTCTGCCACAAAGTAATTTTTATTTAAATATTGTTAACAAAGGGAATATCCAATTTTGGTTATTCCCTTTGTTATTTTTAGGAATAGCCATTAATTCTGAGAGTCAGAATTTAATTCTAAATGGAAGTTTTGAAGAATATTCAAGCTGCCCTAACAAAGTTGGAGAAATAGATAAAACCATAAACTGGGTAAGCTTAAATTCTGGAACTCCTGATTTTTTTCATAAAAATTGTGATTTTTCTGATTCAATTGGATCAATAGAAAATGGTAGTCTTGGTTTAATTGTTTGTTGCGATTATGAAGATGCAGTTGAGTATTTTGGACAAACCTTGCAACATCCTCTTGAAAAAGGGAATTATATATTAAAGTTTAAGGTAAAACCTCGTGCAGGACCTTTTTACGCAAACAACTTTGGGGTTTTATTAAGAAAAGGGCAAATTAAACTTAGTCATTGGGGCCCTTACATCGAAGAACCTATTTTTAAAGTTGATGCACCACTTATTCAAACAAAAACATGGAAACAGTTCGAAGTAGAAATTGAAACCCAAGGAGGTGAGGATTTTATTGCTTTTGGAAATTTTTCACTTCCTGAAGAAAACAATTTGGTTATTGATAAAACACAAAAAATAACTGTAGGCTGGCAAACTTATTTATATGTTGATGACATTGTTTTAGAAAAGAAGTTTTCACAAAAGGGAGCTAAAGCAGTTACCCAAGAATTTACTCCAAACAAATCACTGAGCGTATATTTTGATTTTGATAAGTACGAGTTGAAACCTAATTTTAAAGATAGTATCGATGCTTTTATTGAACTTCATAATACTTCAGTTGGGCAAACTATTATTTTAAAAGGTTTTACAGATAGCGATGGCTCTGAAGATTATAATTATACGCTTTCGGTTAACAGAATTGAGGAGGTAAAATCTTATCTTGTTTCCTCAAACAAAAAATTTCTATTTCAACAACATGCCTTTGGCGAGGAAAATCCTAAATTTTCAAATGCAGATAAATTTGAAAAGCCGAAAAATCGAAGGGTTGAAATTTTATTTTTTAAACCATAATTATGGGTAACAAAAAGCAAAAAAGAATAGTAAATGCTTGGGCGTTTTATGATTGGGCAAACTCCGTTTATCCTTTGGTAATTACTACAGCAATTTTCCCACTGTATTATACTGCTGTTACAAGCGGGAACAAAGAGATGGTGGGCGATTTCGAAGCAGATGTAGTTTATTTCTTTGGAATTCGATTTGTAAATACTGCATTATATTCATACATAACCGCCGCTTCATTTTTGGTTGTTGCATTTGCGTCTCCTATTTTATCAGGAGTAGCAGATTACATCGGAAATAAACGCTTCTTTTTAAGCTTGTTTTGTTACATTGGCTCATCTGCTTGTATTGGCCTTTTCTTTTTTGATCCTGGCTTTTTAGAATTTTCTATGCTTTTGCCCTTTTTTGCAAGTATTGGCTATTGGGGAAGTATGGTTTTTTACAATGCTTATTTGCCAGAAATTGCACCACCAGAAGATCACGATAAAATATCAGCAAGGGGTTTTACCATGGGGTATATTGGAAGTGTATTGTTACTTGTTGCTAACTTGGTTGCTATTCAAGCTTTCGGAATGCCTGCAAAATGGGCTTTTATTACTGTAGGTATTTGGTGGGCCGGTTTTGCCCAAATCACCTTAACTTATTTACCCGAAAATCCTTACAATCATCGAGTTAAGAAAAAAGAATCTTTGGTAAAGAAGGGGTTTTTGGAGTTACAATCAGTTTGGAAACAATTAAAAAATCAAATTCCCTTAAAAAGATATTTAGGAGCTTACTTTGTTTACAACATGGGTGTTCAAACAGTTATGTTAATGGCAATACTTTTTGCCAACAAAGAAATTCAATGGCCCATAAATCCAGAAACTGGCCAGCCAGATACAGCAGGGTTAATAATTGCAGTAATAATAATTCAGCTATTGGCTAGCGTTGGGGCATTTGTAATGTCGAGGTTAAGTAAAAAAGTGGGAAATATAATGGTGCTTAAAGTGGTGGTTTTTTTATGGATATTGTTATGTGTTTTCGCCTACTTTATCCACACCCCAACAGAGTTTTACCTATTAGCTGCTTTTGTAGGTTTTGTAATGGGAGGCATACAAAGTATGTCTCGCTCTACTTATTCTAAAATGTTACCACAAACCGAAGATCATGCTTCTTATTTTTCGTTTTATGATGTAGCAGAAAAGGTAGGAATAGTTTTAGGGACCCTTGCTTTTGGGTACATAGAAGACTTTACTGGCACTATGAGAAACTCAGTTTTGGTTTTAATAACCTTTTTTGTGATAGGATTTATTTTATTACAAAGAGTACCCAAATTGAAAGTATTAAATCCTCAAGAAACAGCTTAAGTTTCGTTATTTTTGCCACCCCTAAAATTTGATATTTTGAGTAATCAATCTTTTGATGTTGCCATTATTGGTGGAGGTATTGTAGGAGCAGCCACTGCATATAAAATTCAAGAAAATTTCCCAAACCTAAGTGTTGGCCTTTTTGAAAAAGAGGCATTTTTAGCTCCTCACCAAACAGGCAATAATTCTGGTGTAATACATTCAGGCATTTATTACAAGCCTGGTTCTTACAAAGCCAAAAATTGTGTTGATGGAAGAAGAGAGCTTGTTAAATTCGCCAAAGACCATAATATTCCTCATGATATTTGCGGTAAAGTAATAGCAGCTACCGACGAAAAAGAACTTCCATTTTTAAATAAAATTTACGAACATGGCATTGCAAATGGAGTAGAGGGAGTAGAAAAAATCACAGCCGAGCAAATTGCCAAAATTGAACCTTCAGTTAATTCTATTGCAGGACTGTTTGTGGGTTGTACTGGAATTATTGATTACCGAGCTGCTACAGAAAAAATGGGTGAACTTTTTACCGCAAAAAATACTGAATCAAAGGTTTTGCTTAACCATAAAGTTGAAGATTTGGTGAGAGAAGGTGAAATAACTGTTATTCACACCAACAAAGGAAATTACAAAGCCAAATTTTTAATTTTTTGTGGAGGTTTATTTGCCGATAGATTAGCTAGAAAAGATGGAGTTGATCTAAAAGAAAAAGTAGTTGGTTTTAGAGGAGATTATTACGAATTGGAAGAACATGCCAAGCACAAGGTTAAAAACTTAATTTACCCTGTTCCAGACCCAGCTTTTCCATTTTTAGGTGTTCACTTTACTAGAATGACCAATGGCGAAATTGAATGCGGACCAAATGCTGTGTTTACCTTTAAAAGAGAAGGTTATAACAAAACCGATTTTAGTTTAAAAGATACCGTTGATGCATTATCATACTCTGGAACTTGGAAACTCTTTTTTAACAACATGAGTTACGGCATAAATGAGTACCGAAGAGCATTTTCAAAAAAGCTATTTCTTAAAACTTTACAACGCTTAATTCCATCGTTAAAAATGGAAGATATTAAGCCTGGAAGAGCAGGAGTAAGAGCCTTGTTATTAAGTCAGGATGGAGATACAAAAGATGATTTTAGAATTGAGTACTATAAGAATTCTATTCATGTATTAAATGCGCCTTCTCCTGCAGCTACAGCAGCATTAGCTATTGGGAATGAGGTAAAGAATATGGCTGAGAAATACTTTAAACTTACAAAATAGGTTTACTCAACTATTTTGTATTTGTCTTTTAAATCGTTCCAATTCCAAATAAAATTGGCAACAATTTCGTCTAACCTTTTTAAGAAAATTGGGTTAGGAGTTTTCATTTTCCTGAAATAATCTTGCTGATAATCATTCAACTCATATTTAAAGAAAATTGCCTTGCTCATGGCATAATGCGTGTTTTTTGAAGGGTGATTTACACGCTTTAAATAGTTTTGGTAATGAGCAATAATCTTTTTTAAATCTGCAATATCTAACTGTAAACTTACTGATAGCTTTTTATAGATTTTATCTAATAACCTAATGTCTTGGTAATCTGAAAAGTGCTGTGGCAACATTTCTAAGTTTCCAGAAAGAATAATCATTAGAAACTCATCAGAATTACTACCTTCAATTTTTGGCGGCTTTTCAAACTCAGGATCTTCGGCTATCAAGTTTGCTACCTCCTCAAAACCCTCATCGCAGGTTTTTAAAGTAGAGGTCACAAAAATCTGTGCGAGCTTGTCTTCAGTAATTTTTTTCTTGGTAAGGAAAGAAAGCATAATATTTCGCTGATTTATGTTTAACAAATCTATGAAAGCAATTGAGGGTTAATTTTTCAACAATAATTTACTTTTAAACAAAGTTTTCAACCATTTTGTGTATAACTTCCTAAAAATCAGGTTATGGTTTTCAACAATTGAATTTTACCTTTAATCAATTGTCCACAAAATATTATTACTCAAGTAATCCTTATATAACATGCAGGGCTAACCTTTGATGATTAAATTTGAATTATGAAAACGCTATATATCGTTAGGCATGCCAAATCAAGTTGGAGCGATGTTGACTTGGCAGATATTGATAGACCTTTAAAAGAAAGAGGTGTAAATGATGCCATAAAAATTGGAGAAAGGTTAAGAGAAAGAAATATTAATCCTGATATTATTTTTTCTTCCAACGCCATTAGGGCGCTTCATACGGCCATGATAATTGCTAGGTATTTAGATTTTCCTTTTCAACGTTTAATGACACGAAAAGAAATTTACGCTTCCACCAAAGAGTCATTGTTTCACTTTTTAAGTGCTATTGATAATCAAAACGAAAAAGTAATGATCGTGGGGCACGACCCAACTTTAACCAATTTTTTAAATCATTTTTTACCAAATCAACAACTTGATAAAATTCCTACATCTTCAGTGGTAGAGCTTCAAATTTTAGCTGAAAATTGGATTGATTTAAAAAAGTCAACAACCAAAACAATTTCCCAAATTTTACCCAAAACAATGCAAACCATTAAACTTAAATAATGGTAAAGAAATTTGAGTTTATCAATAGAGAAATTAGCTGGCTTTCTTTTAACGATAGAGTTTTACAAGAAGCAGCAGATGAGCGAAATCCGTTGGTTGAAAGAATGAAGTTTTTGGGTATTTTTTCCAACAATCGAGATGAGTTTTTTAGGGTAAGGGTGGCTACTGTAAAACGAATAGTTACTTTAGGTATTCGTGGCTTAGATCCTCAGTACGAAGACCCAATAAAACTTTTAAATCAAATTCAAAAAATTACACTAAAACAACAAGAGCGCTTTCATAAAATCTACTCTGAGTTATTGGGGAAATTAGAAGAAAAAAATATTTTTCTAATTAATGAATCTGAAGTGGAGCCTGAGCATGTAGATTTTATCAATTCTTATTTCGAAACCAAAGTTTATCCTGCATTAGTTCCTATTATGTTAGACAACGTAAAGGAGTTTCCTTACCTCAAAGACAAAGAAATTTACTTCGCAGTAGAGCTGATAAACAACTCCAAGAAAAGAAACAAATATGCCATTATTGAAATTCCTACTGGAACGGTAGGTAGATTTTTGGTTTTACCTCCTATTGGCGATAAAAAGTACATCATGATTATTGATGATGTAATAAGGTTTTGTTTAAAAGAGGTATTCAAAATATTTGATTGTGATGACATTAAGGCTTACACAATTAAAGTTACGCGTGATGCTGAGCTAGATTTAGACAACGATGTTTCTAAAAGCTTTTTAGAGCAAATGAAAAAAAGCTTGAAAAAACGAAAGCTTGGTGAACCAGTTCGTTTTGTGTACGATAGCGAATTGCCTGAGGAATTTTTGAAATATTTTATGGATAAATTGGGCATGGACGAAGATGATAACCTCATACCTGGCAAGCGGTATCATAACTTTAAAGACTTTATAAAATTTCCAAATGTTGGCGGCAAAGAGTTGCAATACCAAAAAATAGTTCAACTGCCGGTAAAACAACTCGAAGACGAAAAATCTGTTTTCACCGCCATCAAGAAAAAGGATGTTTTAATTCATTACCCATACCAAACGTTCAATTATTTTATCGATTTACTGAGAGAAGCTGCCATCGATCCAAAGGTAAAATCGATCAAAATCACCATTTATAGGCTTGCTTCAGAATCTAAAGTGGTAAACGCTTTGATAAATGCCGCAAAAAACGGGAAAAAAGTAACTGTGGTTATTGAATTGCAAGCTAGGTTCGATGAAGAAAATAACATCTATTGGTCAAATCAATTGCAAGAAGAAGGTGTAACAGTTCTGCATGGTTTGGCAGGCCTCAAAATTCACTCAAAAATTTGTATCATATCCCGAAAGGAAAACAATAAACTGGTTAATTATTGCTCTATTGGAACTGGAAATTACAACGAGTCTACAGCAAACCTTTATAGCGATTTTTCCTTATTTACCGCCAATACAAAAATTACCATTGAGGTTTCTAAAGTTTTTAAAATTATTGAAGGAAAAATTACACCCTACTATTTTAAACACTTGGTATTGTCTCCCAATAATTTAAGAAACAAATTGGTAAGATTAATCAATACAGAAAAGAGAAATGCTTTGGCTGGAAAACCTGCCTACATTTATTTGAAATTAAACAGTTTGGTTGATAACGATTTAATAACCAAGCTTTACCAAGCGAGTAAGGCCAGCGTAAAAATTAAGTTAAACATTAGAGGTATTTCTTCCATAATTGCAGGGGTTGAAGGACTTAGTGAAAACATTGAAGCCATTAGTATTTTAGATAAATTTTTAGAACATTCGAGGATTTATGTTTTTTGCAATAATGATAATCCTAAGTACTATATTTCATCTGCAGATTGGATGGTTAGAAACTTGGATAGAAGAATTGAAGTAACTTGTCCTATTTATGATAAAGACATTCAGCAAGAAATACAAGACTTTTTGGATATTCAATTTAAGGATAATGTAAAAGCAAGGTCGTTGGATAAAAGGCTTTCCAATAAATACCGAGACTTGCCAAACGACAAACCTATTAGGGCACAATTTGCCTTATATGATTATTACAAAAGCAAATTAAATTAATGAAGTTAGTTTCATCTAAATATGCCGGAATTGATATAGGAAGCAATGCCGTAAGGCTTTTAATTATGCATGTGCATGAATATAGAGGTAAAACTTATTTTAAAAAGATTTCGCTTACAAGGGTTCCAATTCGCTTGGGCGAGGATGTTTTTTTAAAAGGGGAAATTTCTGAGCGCAATAAAAACAGAATGTTGCACGCCATGAAATCTTTTTATCATTTGATGCAATTGCATGAAGTTAATGATCATTTGGCCTGTGCCACTTCAGCTATGAGAGATTCATCAAATGGAAAAGAAATTGTAGCAGAAATAGCCAAAGAAACAGGAATAAAGATTGAAATTATTGATGGTAAACGTGAGGCAGAATTAATTTATGCCACGCAAATAGAAAGTATTTTAGACAATTCAAAAAACTACTTGTACATTGATGTTGGAGGAGGAAGCACCGAGCTTACACTTTTTGCCAACAGCGAAAAACAAACCTCTCAATCCTTCAACATAGGTACTATTAGAATTCTGCACGATTTAGTAGAACATGATGAATGGGAACGTATGAAAAACTGGCTAAAAATAAACGCTAGAGAATATACAAACCTTTTAGCAATTGGCTCTGGTGGTAACATCAACAGACTTTACAAAATGGCAGGAAAAACCAATTGGAAACACCTTAAAGCCGTTGAAATAAAAAAGCTTGAAGAATTATTAGCTTCTTACAATTACGAGGAGCGTGTTACCCAACTCAATTTAAATACAGATAGGGCAGATGTTATTATTCCCGCTTCAAACATATTTTTGAATGTGTTAAGGTGGAGTAAAGCCCATGAAGTAATTGTACCTAAAATGGGCTTGTCTGATGGTTTGGTGAGGTTGATGCACAGTAAAAAAGTTTCAAATAAAGTTTAAGTTTAAGCTTTTTTAAAAGAGATTTTGCTCATTATTCTAAAAAGCTACTCCAAATACATAATCGTAATTACTGCTTAGGCAGCCCTTCTGATAGAAAGGACGGGGAATCTCTTCAAAAAAAACTGAATTTTTTTCAAAGATTCCTGCTTCCACTGCGTTTCGCAGGAATGACGGAACCATAAATAGAACTCGTCATTCCTTGGAGGTTGAGGAACGAGGCCGAGCAAGGAATCTCTCTAATTTATCGATATTTTCCTTTCAAACCTCTTTTGCAAAAAGAGTGAGAAATCTAGTTACTTAAATGCTTGTTTTTGTTTTGTCATCTTGAGCACTTTCTGGTTTTGTCATCCTGAGCGCAGTCGAAGGACAGACAAAACAGATACTCAACTTATATAAAATAAGCCTGACTCTCTTCAACGAGACAATGAAAGCCTTGTTTAATAATATAACCAAAAATTTACCCGAATAACAAAAGCGAAGGCGGGCCAAGAACTAAGTACCCTCCCTAGTTATTCCCCAAAATTATTGGTAAACCTTCATCGCCACCACCAATAACAACAACTTTAGAGTTAGGAGAAGTAGCCAATTTTAGAGTAGCTTCAATTCCTTTTTCTTTCAAAATTTTATCTGTTAATGATTTGCTGATAATTTCATTTGCTTTGGCTTTTCCTTCAGCCTCTAAAATTTGACGCTCGGCTTCTTTAGAAGCTTTTGCTAACCTAAACTCGTATTCAAGTGTTTCTTGTTCTTGTTTCAATTTGGTTTCAATAGCAGTTTTAATGGTAGGAGGCAACTCAATGCTTCTAATTAAAATACGCTCAACTGTTACATATTTATCCTTGCAAATTAATTTGGTTTCCTCATCTATTTCTTGGGTAATGGCTTCTCTTTTAGAAGAATAGATTTCTTCAGGAGCATATCTACCAACCACCATTCTAGCGGCAGACCTAATTGCTGGAATTACAACTTTTTTAACGTAATTTTCTCTAATTTCTGAATGCAAATAACCTAGATTTGGAATATCAGGTCTAAACCAAATTGAAACATCCACCTTAATTTCCAATCCATTGCTAGAAAGTACATTCAGTACTTCGGCAATTTCTTGTTGGGTAACATCGTAAGCTACCATTTCGTTCCAAGGAGCAATAAAGTGAAAGCCTTCACCATAAATTGTTTCTTTGTCAACACCACCACTAAATTGCTTAAACATAACTCCAGCTTGACCCGCTTTTAGGTTTACAGTTATTTTATTCCAAAAAGTGATTACAAGAATTAATGAAACCACCCCAATTAAAATTGGAATTAGTTTTTTCACATTAAACTCAGGATTTTGATTGTCCCATTGTTGTGCCATAATAATAATTTTTATTGTTTAATTAATTGTCCTTCAAATACTTTACTGTTTAAAACAGCCATAAATTTATAACTACTTTCTAAAACTTCAACCATATTTACATGCATGGTATCAATTAGCGGTTTCATACCATCAAACTCATTGTTGGTTTCTAGCAATACCAAATGATAGCTGCAGTCAGAGTCCCAAATAATTTGGTATTTATCGGTATATCCATCCTTTTCACTGGTTTCAATTTGAAAATCAGCAGTTCGTTCAATAACTACATCAGATTTCATTTCTTTTGGATACTCAAATTTTCCTACTTTAAAATCTTCGCAGTTATTACTCTGGCAAGAACCTAAGAGAATCACCAATAAGAAAAATGAAAAAAAACTACGCAATACCGGTGTAATTATAAGGTGTTATTTTTCTCAATTCAGCTTTTATATCTTCTTCAACATCTAAAGACTCAATAAAGTTTTTGATGGAAGTTTCAGATATTACGTCGTTGCTGCGCGTTAAATCTTTTAATTTCTCGTAAGGATTAGGATATCTTTCTCTTCTAAGTATTGTTTGAATAGCCTCAGCAACTACCGCCCAATTGTTTTCTAAGTCTAATTTAATTTTGGCTTCGTTGATAAGCAATTTGTTTAAGCCTTTAGAAATTGAACTTAAAGCAATAACAAAATGGCCAAATGGCGTACCGATGTTTCGCAAAACTGTGCTATCGGTTAAATCTCTTTGCAACCTAGAAATTGGTAATTTTTGAGAAAAATGCTCGAATAAGGCATTGGCTATACCAAGGTTTCCTTCTGCATTTTCAAAATCGATTGGGTTTACTTTGTGTGGCATGGCAGATGAGCCAACTTCACCTTTTTTAATTTTTTGTTTGAAATAATCCATACTTACGTAGGTCCAAATGTCTCTGCATAAGTCTAACAAAATGGTGTCGATACGTTTAAAGGCATCAAATAATGAAGCCAAATAATCGTAGTTTTCTATTTGAGTTGTAACTTGTTGTCTTTGAATACCTAGTTGATTTTTCAAAAAATCATTGCTAAATTTTACCCAATCTAAATTGGGATAGGCTACAAAATGCGCATTTAAATTTCCTGTAGCACCGCCGAATTTGCCTGAAATTGGAATTTTACTTAACTCATCAATTTGATTTTGTAATCTGTAAACAAAAACATTTAATTCTTTGCCCAATTTGGTTGGAGAGGCTGGCTGACCATGTGTTTTTGCCAACATTGGAATATCTTTCCAATCTTCTGCCAAACCTTTTAAAATTCCTAAAGTTTCTTTTAACTCAGGCAATAAAACATCGTTTAATGCATCTTTAATAGAAACTGGAATAGAGGTGTTGTTAATGTCTTGTGATGTTAGACCAAAATGAACAAATTCCTTGTTTTCGCTTAGCCCTAATTTGTCTAACCTTTCTTTGATAAAATACTCTACCGCTTTAATATCGTGGTTGGTAACCGATTCAATTTCTTTAATGCGTTTTGCATCGTTTAAGCTAAACTTAATATAAATATCGCGTAAAGCTTTGGCGTTTTCGGCAGAAAGAGGATTTAGAGATTTTAAACCTGCTTCATGAAGTTGAATGAAATATTCAATTTCAACCAAAGTTCTGTATTTAAAAAGCGCAAACTCAGAGAAATAATTATTTAATTCGGTAGTTTTACCGTGGTACCTTCCATCAATAGGCGAAATACTAATTAAAGGGTGGATTTCCATATCTTAAAATTGGACTGCAAAATTAACTAATTTAGACCGCTGAAAGCCTTATTAAAAGGTTAATAATCATGGAAAAAGTTAACAAATCATTCGGGTTTTTTAAACAATTAATGTGGGGTGTTAGGCAATACCCTGAGGCTTTAAGCTTTATGGTAAAACATAAACTTTATTGGCTGTTTTTATTTCCATTGGTATTTAATTTTTTGTTATTTTATTTTGGTTTTAGTGCTGTAAATCAAGTAAGTACATTTGTTGTTGAATGGATAAAAAGCTACATTGATTTTGATGGGTTTGGAGAAGATACAACCGGTTTTTTCAATGTTTTACTTGAAGTTGGTCTTTGGATTTTATTCAAAATAATGTTCTTGTTTTTGTATGCTTACATCGGTGGTTATGTTGTAATTATTTTCCTGTCGCCATTTTTAAGCTATGTTTCTGAATTAGCCGAAAGAAAAAATGGAGGCAATATTCCAAAATTTAAATTGGGTGATTTCTTTAAAAATATTTTTAGAGGAGTTGTAATTGCCCTTAGAAGTTTTTTTTACCAAACCATTATTAGTGCATTTATTTTGATGCTCGGGTTCGTTCCAATTGTTAATTTTTCTGTCCCAATTTTACTATTTGTTGTTTCTGCATTTTTTTATGGTTTTTCATTTATGGATTATTTTTTAGAACGCCGAATTTCAAGTATTTCCGAAAGCGTAGATTACATCAAGAAACATCGAATTATTACCACCTCACTTGGTTTGCCTTTTGTTTTTGTATTGGCAATTCCTTATATCGGTTCTTTTTTGGCCGGTTTTGTAACAATTGTGGGTACTATTGCGGCTACAATTTCTTTGATGGAAGAAGAAAAACTTCAAATTACACAACATGGTTAAGGTTTTTGTTTCTCGCTTAACGCCTAGAATTCAATATGCTTTTGATGTTGTTTTTGGTTCTATTTACAAGCTAAAAGTCCAATTTTTTCAAGATGCCGAAAAGTTTGACAAAGAAGAAGGGGTAAAGATTAACTATTCAAAAACCAAAAAAGAAAACTCTTTTCATATTAAACCTAAGGGTTTGCTTTCTGAAAGAGATATAGTTTCCCAAAAGATTATTGTTGAGGTTCAAAATGAAATTCCAATTTTTTTTACCCAAAAAGAAACCGACTTTCCGTTTGATGTTTTTGCAGCTTCTTTTTATTTGGTTTCGAGGTATGAAGAATATCTTCCTCATAAAACCGATGATTTAGGAAGGTTTGATTATAAATCGAGCTTGGCATTTCAAAACAACTTTTTAAGCAAGCCAGTTGTAAATTTTTGGGCAAAGTGGTTGGTTGAAAGTTTGCAAAAACAGTTTCCGAAATTCTCAATTCAAACTCCAAAATTTCAATTTGTACCAACCATTGATGTAGATAACGCTTATGCTTATAAAGGCAAAGGGTTTGTTAGAACAGCAGGAGCATTCGCCCGCTCTATTTTTGAAAGAAATTGGCAGGATATTAGGCTAAGATCAAAGGTTATAGCAGGCAAACAAGAAGATCCGTATGATGTTTTTGAAAAAATTATTGACATTGAGAAAAAGTATAAACTCAACCAAATATTGTTTTTTCTTTTGGCAGATTATGATGTGAACGACAAAAACGTCCCGCCTGGAAACAGAAAATTTCAAGAATTAATAAAACATGTAAACGATTATGTTGAGGTAGGAATCCATCCCTCTTTTGCATCTAACCAAAACAACCAAAAATTAAAAATAGAGGTTGAACGATTAACCCAAATTACCCACAGAAACGTAACCAAAAGCAGACAACACTTTCTGGTGGTTCAGTTTCCAAATACCTACAGAAACCTTATAGAAGAAGGCATAACAGATGATTACAGCATGGGTTATCCTCAAATTTTTGGATTTAGGGCAAGCATTGCCAATAGCTTTAATTTTTATGATTTAGAGTTAGAAAAAAGCTCTTCGCTTTGTATTCATCCGTTTTATGCCATGGAAGCTACTTGCAAATATTACCAAAACCAAAATCCCGAAGAGGCCATTAAATCTTTTAAAATTATTATTGATGAAGTAAAAAATGTTGGTGGCGAATTCTATTTATTATGGCACAGCGATACGCTAAGTGGTTTTGGTCAATGGCAGGGTTGGGAAAACCTATATGAAGAGTTAATTAAAATTGCGAATTCAAATTAATTCAACTTTCTTTTAATTAATGTGAAAAATCAGTTTTTAAGCAATACTTCATTGTAAATTTGGGAACTGAAATCTAAAAGTATGATTAATCTATCTTCTCAAAACAGTTTACTCAATAAGTTCCTAGCAGAAATAAGAGATTCAAAAATTCAAAAAGATAGAATGCGTTTCAGAAAAAACCTGGAGCGTATTGGTGAGGTCTTCGCAATGGAAATTAGCAAAACCTTAAGCTATAAAGAACAAAGTGTAACAACTCCTTTAGGTGAAGCTCAAATTAATTTAAACTCAGATAAAATTGTTTTGGGTTGTATTTTGAGAGCGAGTTTGCCATTGCATCAAGGGTTACTCAATTATTTTGATGATGCCGACAATGCATTTGTTTCTGCGTACAGAAAACATTATAAAGATGGAAGCTTCGAAGTAGAGGTAGAGTATCTTTCTTCTACCAATTTAGATGGAAAAATTTTGATAATTGCTGACCCAATGCTTGCCACAGGAAAATCGATGGTTTTAAGTTATGAAGCCATGCTAAATAAGGGCGAACCAAAACATACACATTTTGTTAGTGTAATTGCTTCGCAAGAAGGTGTAGATCACGTAAAATCTCACATGGGAAAAAACGCCACACTTTGGGTTGCAGCCTTAGATGATGAATTAACAGCACAAGCCTACATTGTTCCTGGTTTAGGAGATGCAGGTGACTTAGCCTTTGGCTCGAAAGAAGATTAAAATGAAATGCAAAAATTGATTGAAATTGTTGGGTTATTTCTTTTTAGCTCTGTTAAGTTTCTGTTTGCTCCAAGCGCTACCGTTGCAGCAGGTTATGGCTTTGTCGAAACATTGATTATTACCATATCAGGCGGGGTTTTTGGCGTTTTTCTGTTTTTTTTTTCAGGTTCGTGGATTTTAGCAAAATGGAGCGCATATTTTCCAAATAAAAATCCATCAAAGAAGTTTTCAAGAAAAAATAAGTTAATCGTATCAACCAAAAATAAGTTTGGTGTTATTGGCTTGGCCATTTTAATGGGGGTTATTTCAATACCTTTAGCATCATTTCTTGCAGCAAGATATTTTAGGTACAACCCAAGAACAATTCCTTATTTAATTGCTTCCATTTGTCTTTGGAGCTTGGGTTTAACGTTTTTTTCAATTATAATAAAAAACAATCTGGTTTGAGTAAATACAAACACATCTTTTTCGATTTAGACCATACTTTATGGGACTTTGCCAAGAATTCTAAAGAAACATTATCAGAAGCATTCGAGTTGTTTTCGCTTGCTTCATTGGGTATAAACTGGAACGAATTTATTCATGAATACTGGATTGTAAATGATGCTTTTTGGGATGATTACCGAAAGGGTAGGGTAACCAAGGAAGAGTTAAGGTACAATCGGTTTCATTTTACGTTAAAACATTTTGACGTTGATAATTTCGAGTTGGCCACTTCTATTGGCGATTATTATGTGAAATATAGTCCTCATAAACAAAATGTTTTTCCCAATACACACGAAACGCTCAACTATTTAAAATCAAAATACAAACTTCATATCATTACCAACGGGTTTGAAGAGGTACAATATATTAAATTGGAGAAAAGTAATTTGGCTCAATACTTTGAAGAGGTAATTACTTCAGAAAATGCCGGAGTAAAAAAACCTGATCCCAAAATTTTTAATTATGCTTTGGAGCTTTCAAATGCAGAGGTTCAAGAATCTTTAATGATAGGAGATAACCTAGAAGCCGATATTTTGGGAGCAAAAGAAGTTGGTATGGACCAAGTTTTCTTTAATCCTGATGGTTTGCCGAATAACGAAGAAGTCACCTTCGAAATTCAAAATTTAAAAGAGCTAATAGGAATTTTGTAGTTTAAAGTTTTTCCGGCTCAGCCAAGTATTTTTTTATTGCCCTAAACAAGTTTCCACCGTGCGATCCATCAATAATTCTATGATCTAAAACCGAGGTTAAAGAAATCATTTTTCGTATTACAATTTCATCATTAACCACAATTGGTTTCTTTTGGCTTTTTCCCATAAACATTACAAATGCCAAATTACTTGGAGGCATTAAAGAGCCAAAGCCAACATCAAGTCCAAGGGTTCCAATATTTGAAAGAATAAAAGTTCCAAAAGCATCTGGTTTTATACCAATTCCAGGAATAATTATTCCTAAATCTTGAGAAGTCCAACGAATAAAATTAAAAAGGGGTTTTCTAAAAGGCCAAGGAACACTAGCCAATAGATTTTTTTTCTTTTTAGATTGATCTCCTTTTTTATCTTTCGCATCTAAAATTTGTTGATCTAAATAGTTGCTTAGCTCAACAATGTTGTAATTATCAATATCCTTTACTATTACAGAGCCCATTTGGTTTTTTCCAATCAAAACAGATATCATAGCATCAACCGTTTTTCTTTGAAAAATTTTTCCTCTAGTAAGGTAACAATTTAGTTCTGGAACATCATGTTTTACAGCCTTCCCAACAACCAAAGCGAAAATATGGGTAAGGGTAATTTTTATCCCTTCTTTTCTTTTTTGGGCAATGAACTCTTCAACATGGGTAATGTCAATTTCTACAGCGCCAAGCATTTTAGAGTCACGAGGTTTCTCATAAATGGTAGAGGCTGTTTTTCTCCAAGTGTTATTTAACTCCACGGCTCAAAAGTAGCCAAACAGCAATAAAAATTTTTAAGTATTAAATTGTTATTTTTAAATTCTTGATAAATCTCATTTTTGAGTTTTTTATCCTACCTAAATTTGATAGATGAAAAGACTATTAACCACCTTAATGTTTTTGAGTGCAATAATTCTTGCAGGCCAAGCTCAAAAATTAAAACCCTATATCGGCGCTCAATTAAATATTTCAGATTTTGACATGGCCAAATCATTGGTTGACCAAAAAATGGCAACTAGTGGACTGACCCTAGTAGGCCAATATAAACCAGCAAAAGATTATGGAAGATGGGTTTTTGTTTACACAACTCCCGAATTACAAAGCACAGTAAAAAAGTATGGAGGAATACGTGGCTTTGGTTTAACCCAAAGAATTGCAATAACCAAAGAAGATGATAAAATTATCTTGTCAGCCACAAATCCTCATTATTGGGGAGCAGCTTATTTTCAAGAAGACTATAGCAAAGAAATTGGTGTTTTTGATGATTTGAATAATAAAATAAAATAGAAGCATTATTTACCAATTTGGGTTTGGCAGAATCATTTGAATTTGGTTCAAAAGAAGGCTTAGAAGTAGATGATTTAATTGATTATCAGTACATGTTTGGAATGCCTTATTTTAAAGATGTAGTTGAACTAGGAGAATATTCAAGCTTTGAGACCATTAACTCAAATATCAAAAAAGGTTTAAGGGTACTTATGGATGAAACAAAACTTGTTTATTCTGTTGAATTGTCTGAACAGAAAATGGCCTTGTATGGCATTGGGTTGTTTGGAGATGAAGGAGAACAAATTTTTCTACCAATAATTGATTTTTTAAAACCTAAAAACACTTGTTTTTTACCTTATGAAATTCTTGTGCTAAACAACAAAGTATACATGCTTCATGGAAGATTCAGAATTGCTCTTTCTTTTCCTGATTTAACCATGGGAACTTTCTCTAAAATAATGTCCACTCCAGGTGATATAGAAGAAGCTATGCTTCAAATTTTGATGCAATAAAAATCGTTTGAAATAAAGTTGATTTTGGTTTTTGAAGTGCTTACTTCAACTTAGCAAGCGGAGTTTTGTTTCCAGAAACTTCATCGTCAATATTTACCAAAATTTCGGTGCCAAGAGGTAAAAAAACATCTACCCTTGAACCAAACTTGATAAATCCAAATTGATCGCCTTGGGCCATTGTTTCGCCTTCTTTTGGATAAAAAACAATACGTCTTGCCACAGCTCCTGCAATTTGCCTTACCAATATGGCGGCTTTGTTATTTTCTAAAACAAGGGTAGTTCTTTCGTTTTCTGTGGATGATTTTGGATGCCAAGCCACTAAAAATTTTCCAGGATGGTATTTCATCAATTTTACCAAACCTTTCATAGGCGCCCAATTAACATGCACGTTTAAAGGAGACATAAATACTGAAACTTGAATTCTTTTATCTTTAAAATACTCAGTTTCCTCAGTTTCTTCTATCACTACAACTTTTCCGTCTGCAGGGCAATAAATTATTTCATCATTTTTGGCTACAATTCTATTTGGGCTTCTAAAAAATTGCAACACAAGCAAGAACATTCCAAAACTTAATGCTCCAAAACCAATTTGAAAAGTTGGGAAATTCATGATAAATGGCCTAACTGCTAAATTGAGAATAAGCAAGCCTACAAAGGTTATTGTAAGTATTTTGTACCCTTCTTTGTGAATAGTCATGGGGGCAAATGTAAACGAAATGGTTTGAAAATTTTATAGAAATAAATCTACAACGAAAATAAAGGGGGTTGCAAAAAGTAATGCATCAAAACGATCTAAAACTCCACCATGGCCTGGTAATATTTTGCCAGAATCTTTTATTCCAGCCAAACGCTTCATGTGTGATTCTACCAAATCTCCGATAGTTCCGAAAACACTCATTATTACAGCAAATAATATCCATTTTGGAACATTACCTAAATACATTCCAATTAATATTCCCATGCCAAAGCAAAACAAAAATCCTCCAACAAAACCTTCCCAAGTTTTACCTGGAGAAATCCTTTCGAATAATTTATTTTTTCCAATCATACTTCCTGTAAAGTAGGCAAATGAGTCGTTAGTCCAAATAAGTAATATAATGCCTAAAAGATTTAGTGGTTCATATTCTCCAGAGCTTGAAAAAACTAAATAATTTAATAAGGAAAAGGGTAGGGCTACATACAAAACCCCAATTAAATTTACAAACGGGGCAAAGTGTTTTTGGGTAGAATTAGTATATAAATTAAAGTAGAAGAGAAGGAAAAATGCGGGGATTAAAAATGCAAAATACCTTGAATCAAAATTTGAAGAGGCGTGCAAAAAACACATCGAAAACAAAGTGATACCAAGAATAATTGAGAATATTTTTATTCGAGGTTTACTTTGATTTTCAAAAAGTGCAAAGAGTTCCCAAATTCCAGCAACTAAAAAGAATAAAAACAACGATACATAAGTGAATGCATTTAGGTAAACTAGTGTAATTACACCAAACCCAAAAGCTAAACCTGTAATTAATCGTGGTTTAAGATTCTTCAATATTCTTTGATTCAATTAATCGAATTGCCTTAACAACATCTTCAGCCAAAACGTACAATTCAATAAAAGTAGAATTATTAAATTGTACGTATATGGAATCTTGTTTATTTATAGTTCGAGTTTCAATTTCATGCTCACCGAGCATGCCCTCAATAATCATTATTTGATGAATAGAATTTGATTCAAAAATTTTTTTCCAATCGGGTTTCTTTTCCACCAAATTAGTTTTAGGCTTTGTTTTCGTTTTTAGGCTCTTCTGGAGTTGCTTCTGAGTTAGTTGAGTTTTCAGCAGCAACTTCAGTTTCTTTAACTGAACCATTTAGGTTTTCAGAAGGTTGACCATTTTGTGGATTCGCTGCCAATTGAGATTCTTGCTCAGCTTTTTCTTTGGCTACCTTAACAGCTTCTTTTTTCTTGGCTTTTTCAACTTTAGCAACCTTTTCTTCCTCTTCTCTTTCTAAATCGCGCGCAAAAGTTCTTCTACCAAAAATAGTTTCTAAATTATCTCTAAAAAAAACCTCTTTTTCTAGCAACATTCCTGCAAGTTTTTCGAGCTTATCTTTATTTTCAGATAACAATTGTTTTGTTTCTACATATGCTTGCTCAATAAGTTTTGATGCTTCTTCATCAATAGTTTGGGCTAGCCTTTCAGAGTATGGGTTTTTAAAGGTGTATTCGCTTTGGCCTGATGAATCGTAGAATGATACATTTCCAATTTTTTCATTTAGCCCAAATACTTTAATCATACCATAAACCTGCTTGGTTACTTTTTCTAAATCGCTTAAAGCGCCAGTAGATATGTTACCAAATATTATTTCTTCGGCTGCTCTTCCGCCAAGAGCTGCTTTTACTTCATCTAATATTTGCTCTTTGGTAGTAATAGACCTTTCTTCTGGCAAATACCAAGCTGCTCCCAAAGACTGACCTCTTGGTACAATAGTAACTTTTACAAGTGGGTGAGCATGTTCTAACAACCAACTAACAGTTGCATGACCAGCTTCATGAAAAGCAATTCGTTTTTTCTCTAATGGAGTAATTATTTTGCTTTTCTTTTCTAATCCTGCAATAACTCTATCTACTGCATCTAAAAAGTCTTGTCTTTCTACATGTTTCTTTTTTCTACGGGCTGCAATTAATGCTGCTTCGTTGCAAATGTTAGCTATATCAGCTCCTGAGAATCCTGGAGTTTGCTTGGCTAAAAATTCAATATCGATATCTTCAGCTAATTTTAATGGCTTTAAATGCACATTAAAAATTGCTTCTCTCCCTTTAATATCAGGCATGTCAACGTAAATCTGTCTGTCGAATCTTCCTGGTCTTAATAGGGCTTTGTCTAAAATATCGGCCCTGTTTGTCGCGGCCAAAATAATTACTCCGCTGTTGGTTCCAAAACCATCCATTTCGGTAAGAAGCTGATTTAATGTATTTTCTCTTTCGTCGTTAGCGCCTTGAGATATACTTTTTCCTCTCGCTCTACCAATAGCATCAATCTCATCTATAAAAACAATAGAAGGAGCTTTTTCTTTGGCTTGTTTAAATAAGTCTCTAACTCTAGATGCACCTACACCAACAAACATCTCAACAAAATCAGATCCTGATAGAGAATAAAAAGGAACTTGTGCTTCGCCTGCAACAGCCTTTGCAAGCAGGGTTTTACCTGTACCTGGATTTCCTACCAATAAGGCTCCTTTCGGAATTTTTGCTCCTAACTCGGTATATTTTTTTGGATTTTTTAGAAAATCTACAATTTCTAAAACTTCTTCTTTTGCCTCGTCTAAACCTGCTACATCACCAAAAGTTACTTTAACCGATTTGTTTTGGTCGAAAAGTTGGGCTTTTGATTTACCAATGTTAAATATTTGACCACCAGGACCGCCGCCACCGCTCATTCTTCGCATTAAGAATATCCAAAGACCCACCATAATGGCAATAGGTAAAATCCAACCTATCACATCACGGCCCCAATTTTCTCGGGTTTTATATTCATAGGTAAATTCATATTCTTTGTGCCATTCTTTCAATGTTTTGGCAAATTCCTCAGAGGGGCCAATATTAAGTTTGTAATGGGGGCCAGGATTTGTTGGTGAATTGCCAAAAGATGGCGCCTTTACCTTTTTGTCGTGAGGAGGATTTTTTAAAGCTTCTGCCGTTAAAAATATTTCAGCATAATCTTCATTGTAAACAACAATTTTTCGAATTTCTTTGTCTTTTACATAATCTTCAAATTCCATTAAATTTATGTTTTCCATTGGGTTTGCCCAAGGGAATAAATTCATTGAAATTAATACCACGCCGATAACTGCGTAAATCCAATAAAAGTTGAATGGTTTTTTTGGTCCTTTGCTATTTTGGATAGACCCCATTCTGTTTTTCATTTTTTCAAACTGAGAGTTATTTCCTTTTTTACTTTCGCTCATTTTCAATTAAATCAAGTTTTACTATTTCTCCATCGGCCCACAAATCTTCTAAAGCATAAAACTTTCGAGTTTCTTTTTTGAAGATGTGAACCACAACATTGAAGTAGTCGATTAACACCCACTCAAGATTTTCTTTTCCCTCAACATGCCAGGGTTTTTCTTTAATTTTTTTTCTTACTTCCCTCTCTAATTGATCTGCAATGGCATTTACCTGTCTTTCGTTACTTGCTTCGCAAATAATAAAATAATCGGCTATGGCGTGGGGTAATTTTTTTAAATCTAGGACTAATATTTCCTCGCCTTTTTTTTCTAAAATCCCTTCTACGAGGGCATTTACAAGGTCTAAGGATGCAAGCTTTACTTTTTGGGTCATTAAGTTTGAAAATTGTTTGCAAAATTAGTTAAAATAAACGCACTTTGCAGTACCTAAATTTCCAAACTAACATTGATAAAACAAGACAATAACACTTTTGTTGGCCAACTTCATTTTCATTTTTCGAAATTGAATTCAACCAATAAATTTTTACAAGAATTTGGTGACTTTAATAATGATAGGAAAAGTTTTGTTATTTCTACAGATTACCAAACAAATGGAGTAGGGCAAAGGGGGAGTTTTTGGGAGAGCGAACCAGGTGAAAATTTGTTATTTTCAATGTTTAGCTTTTATCAATATTTAAAAATAAACCAAACTTTTGCTATTAATAAAATGGTAAGTATCTCAATATTAACCACTCTAGTAAATTTAGGAATAGAAAATGTTAAGATAAAATGGCCAAATGATATTTTAATTGGCGATGAAAAAATAGCGGGAATTTTGATTGAAAATTCGATTCAAGGCGAAAAAGTAAAGTCTTTAATTATTGGCATTGGCTTAAATATTAATCAATTAAAATTCAAAGATTACAAGAGAAAATGTACTTCCTTAAAAAAAGTTAAAGGAATTGAATTCAGCAGATTTGATATCCTCGAAAAGTTAAAAAAAACGATAGAAACAAATTTTTCGAAATTGAAAAACGACTTTACAGCTTTCGATAGAGAATACTTAGAAAACCTCTATCAGTTTAATGTATGGAAAGGATACCTTATATACAATCAAAGAAAAAATGCTTGTATTAAAGGAGTTTCTTTTGGGGGGGATTTAGAGGTGAAAATTGATAGCGAAGAAATCCTCAGTCTAAAAAATAAAGAAATTGTCTTTATTTAAATTTCTGTTTTTTCTAGTTTGGCAGATAATGCGTTAAAAAAGTTTGTTAAAGGTTTCTCCACCATCATTTTTAAAAATGAATTTACATCTCCGTTAAAAACAAGGTAGGCTTCAGATTTATTCTCTGAAATTTCGTTCACCTTTATTTCCATTTTAAAGTCAAACGGATTTTTTCCTTCAGAAATAACTTTTACAACATTATCAGCAACTTCAGAAACCTTCATGCTAATTGTTGCCATTCCTTGAATTTCAAAAACAATATGATTATTTGAAACCTCTTTAACAACTACTTTTTCTTCGGGTAAAAGTTTAGGGAAGTTTTCAAAATTTGAAACAAATTCAAATGTTTTTTGCGCACTAATGTTTAATTGTGCTTTGTTACTTTCAATTATCATAAGAAATTAATTTGATGGTTCCCAGCTTTTTGGGTCTTTTCTCCACTCTTTCAATGATTTTATATCTCCTATAGAAATATAAGAAATGTCAGCAGCTTTTTGGATAAGCACATCATAGTTTGTTAAAGTAACCAATTGACATTTAGCAACTTTGAAGTTTTCTTTTGCTTCTTCTAAGTCATAGGTAAAAATGGCAACCATGCCTTTTACAGTACAGCCTGCGTTGCGAATTGTTTCAACAGCATTTAAACTACTAGCCCCTGTAGAAACCAAATCTTCTATCACTAAAACAGATTGACCTTCTTCAATAACACCCTCTATTTTGTTTTCTAAACCGTGTGATTTTGATGCGGGCCTAACATACACAAATGGAACTCCCAATTCTTGAGCTACAAGCACACCTAGGGCAATTCCGCCTGTAGCAACTCCTGCAATTACATCTGGTTTTCCAAAATTATCGCTTAATATCTTAGTTATTTCTTGCCTAATGTAAGTTCTAATTTTTGGGTAAGAAAGTATTTTTCTGTTATCACAATAAATTGGAGCTTTAATTCCCGAAGCCCATGTAAAAGGTTGGTTAGGCTGTAACTTTATTGCTTTAATTTGCAATAAAAAGTCAGTTATTTGCAGGGCTGAATTATTATTTTGTAACATGGAGAAATTTATTCTAAATGAGCGCCAAAAGTATAAAGTTTTCAGCAACGAAAATGTGCTTGAAATATCAAATTCAAAAGTTGATGATTTTGGAGAAGATTATCATGTTGTAAAAACCTTTGATGAAGCTTTTTTTTCTATGTTTTTTATTGATCAAAAACCCGGAGTAAATTTTTTTTATTTTTCTGATAAACCTAGTGATACTTTAATTGAGTTTTCAAAAAACTTCAGAATAATAAAAGCTGCAGGTGGAATAGTTAGAAATAAAAAAAATGAGCTTTTAGCCATAAGAAGAAATGGAATTTGGGATTTACCAAAAGGAAAAATTGAAAGTGGAGAGAAAATTGAAGAAGCTGCAATAAGAGAAGTAGAAGAAGAATGCGGAATTAGCGATTTGTTAATTGATGAATATTTCGATACAACTTTTCACGTTTACCCATTAAAAAATAAAATAAATGCCTTTAAGCCAACATATTGGTTTGCAATGACTACTAAGTTTGAAGGCCATTTAATTCCCCAATTAGAAGAGGGAATAACCGAAGCTAAATTTCTATCGAAACGGGAGGAAGATGAGATTAAAGAAATCACCTTTCCTTCGTTGAAAAGTTTATTCAGTCATAAATCGGAATAAAATACCAAGACTTTTTTTATTTTATTCGAAAAATGGGCAACGTTTCTTTTTGTTTAACCTATTTTTGATAACTTTCTTTACAGATTCTAAAATATTGTTATGGTTAAATTAAAAGTGAGGCAAGGATTATTCAAGGCTTTAATATTGATGAATGCAATTGCACTTTTGCATCAATCTTCTCAAGGTCAAGACACAACGGCCTTTTTAACCTCAAGCACAACTTCCATTTGCTTAGGGGATACTGCCACTCTAAATGCAGGAACCGTTGGTGCTGATTATGGCGATGGATCAGACGGAGCACTCACAGTAAGTTCAGGAACGTCATACACCGATGCAGTAAAAACTGGCGTAACAGGCACCAATGCAGCTGGCGGAAATACCTTGACGGTTGCTTCTTCAAGCGGCTTCGCTGTTGGTGATGAAATCATCATCATAACAATGGTAGATGCTGCTACTTCAGGTAATACAGTGGGTCAACATGAGTTCAACAAAATCACAGCTATTAGTGGAAACACATTAACACTCGCTGCCATCAGAGCATTCGCTTTCAATGCTTCGAGCACGCAAATACATCAAGCCATTAAGGTACCTAACTACACGAATGTTTCTATTTCTTCAGGCGCAACACTTACGTGTGCTGCATGGGATGGCTCCACAGGAGGCGTTTTGTGCTTTAGAGCAAACGGCACATTAACCAACTCAGGAACAATTACTGCGGTAGGAAAAGGATACCGAGGCGTTGGTCACACTGCACTTTGGCGCAATAAGGATGGCGCACAAGGTGAAGGAATTTATGGAATTGGCTACGCTGGCGGAGTCTCTAATGGAAGCAACAACGTAACTTGGAATGGTGCCAATGGCAATGGTGGAGGTGGCGGCACAGGACGTCAAGATTCTGGTGGAGGCGCTGGTGGCGGTTACGCTTCAAATGGAACAAATGGCAACAACCATGGTGGTCACTTTGGCGGCACAGGAGGCCTTTCGGTAGGTACAGCAAACTTAGACCTATTGATCATGGGTGGCGCTGGAGGCGAAGGTGGTGGTGATGAAGATGGAGCATTAGCTGGTAGTGGCGGCAATGGTGGCGGAATCATATACATAAGCGCTTCTATTACTCAAAACGCTGGCACTATTACTTGTAATGGGAACAACGGTGGTAACGGAACAAACTCTGGCGGTGGCCGTGGCTGCGGCATGGCTGGTGGCGGTGGTGGCGCTGGAGGCTCTATTAAGCTGATTAGCGTGTTCAATGGTACGGGCACTATCACAAGCATTGGTGGCAACGGAGGAACCAATAATGGTTGCGGTGGCGCTGGAGGCGCAGGTTCTGTTGGTAGAATTGCATTAGCTTCAACTATTTCTTCATACCCTACTACCAACCCTGTATCAGCTACAGCAAGTTTAACGGTTATAACGGGCTCAAGCTTTGCATGGAGTAATGGCGATACATCGTCTTTTATTCAAGTAAGCCCAACAACCACAACAACTTACACGGTTACCATAACCAATGGAACTTGGGCAGATACATTATCTAACGAAATCTATGTTTTTGGTGTACCAAACATGCCTACAGCATTAGTCGATATTGAGCATTGCGCAGGTACTTTTACATTTAATGCTACTACAGATAGCTTGGTACAAACAGTTTGGTATGACTCCCCAACAGGAGGTACTCCCATTTTTTATGGAAATGAATTTACTACCCCCTTATTAAATGATACCACAACGTATTATTTCAGATCACAATATGTAACCTATATCCCACCTGCAGATGCTGTTGATAACAGCATGCAATTGGCTCTCGGTCTAAGATTGCTCGTTTCTGACTATGAAGGCAAAGCGGTAATTCTAAGAAAAAGTGCTACCGCAAATGATACGGCATCTTTTGGATTCAACTTTTTGGGCCAGCTAGACGCAGACGCTATTAACGCTTGGGCAGGATCAGCAACAGATCTATGGGTACACACAATATTTGATCAAAGCGGCAACGGAAGAAATTTATTAAACACCACCACTGGGCAACAGCCCAAACTGATATTAAGTGGTGAAAATGGGAAGCCAGTTTTGCGTTTCGTAACGGGAACTTTCCTCAGATACACCACGAATGACATTGTTTATCCAATGTCAATTGTAACTGCTGCCAAATTAACGACTAACAGCTGCGGAAGAGTTTTTGGAGCTGCCAATAACTACATTTTCGCCTTTTACAGCAATCAAGTAAATCGGCATCACTTTAATACTTGGATTTCGAATAGCGGGACTAATATGGTTCCTGCTAGTAGCTCTGATACATGGATTCATTCATCAATGAGCGCATCAAATACATCTCACCGATTTTTCGATAATGGGAATGAGTGGCCTGCAAACACGATTAATAATGCAAATTCTCAGCCACCAAATGGCTTTCAATTGAATGGCTATGCTGCTAATAACGAAACATCCAACGTAGACATTATGGAGGTTTTCATATTCAATGATGTAATTACAGACACAGAACGAGAATACATTGAAGGACGCATAGCTTCTCAATACGATTGGCAAACCGCTGGTGGACAAGTGGTGGACGCAGCCGCTCCATGCTTGCTAAGCAATCCAAACATTGACTCTGTAAGAGCTATTGTAACAGCTCCAAGTTTTGGATTTAATTTAGATACCATTACAGCAAACTGCATAGCAGACAGTATATTGATAGATGCTGGCGCAGGCTGGCAAACCTACTCATGGTCCAACCTAGACACTACTCAAATTTGTACTGCCAGGTATTCTGGAACGTATAATATTGTGGTAAATGATGGCTCGTGTGACGTTACCGATTCGGTGTTTGTTAGTTTACCAAAACCAGTGTTAGATGATTTTACTATTTGTAATGGCGACACCATTACTGCTGGCTACTTGAGTCTTGGTGGTTTTGCTGCTGGTGGTATACTTGACACTATTGGCCAAGAGGCTGTGCATAAATTTTTAACGGACGGAACCTTGGTTTTCCCAAGTACTACACAAGTGCGTGCGCTCATAGTGGGCGGTGGTGGTGGCGGTGGTATGGATATGGGCGGTGGTGGTGGAGCCGGAGGCTTCATTGACACTACGTTTATCTTACCAGCAGGAACTTACAATATAAACGTGGGCCAAGGTGGTTCGGGAGCTCCAGCTGCAGGCACGTTTGGGCAACCAACTGGACATCAATACAGCATTCCTGCTTTGAACGGTGGTAATTCTTCTATAGAATCACTTCTCACTGCTATTGGCGGTGGAGCAGGCGGAACAAGTTATTGGAATTCAACCCCAGGAGCAGCTGGAAGCAATGGTGGCTCTGGTGGAGGATGTGCTGGATACAGTGCGCCAAATGGATCTGGAGCTGGGTTAGGAACCGCAGGACAAGGCAACAGAGGCGGTCATGGAGGAGGTTCTCACCGCT
The DNA here is from genome assembly GCA_018609045.1 of Flavobacteriales bacterium. Classification (GTDB taxonomy): domain Bacteria; phylum Bacteroidota; class Bacteroidia; order Flavobacteriales_G; family Salibacteraceae; genus JAAZVO01. The sequence goes on along the minus strand of JABAYK010000061.1, from coordinate 205 downwards.
CTGGCGGTGGCGGTGGTGCTGGCAGCGAAGGTGGTGGTGGCCCAAATGGAGGAACTTATAACGCCAATGGCGGTGATGGATTACCATCTGACATTCTTGGCACTACCTATTATTTTGCTGGCGGTGGCGGTGGCAGTGGCTACAGTGTTGTTGGTGGTAACGGAGGCATTGGTGGCGGTGGCGGTGGCGCTGTTGGCACCACTAC
>JABAYK010000009.1:125225-130129 GCA_018609045.1 Flavobacteriales bacterium | reverse complement strand
TCTTTTGGTGAAAGCTTAAATTCTGATGAAAACCTAGAGGTTGGTGAAGAATATTTGGTTTTAGTCGGTCCAATTAAACATGATACAACTAATTATGTGAGAGGAAATGTATTTAAATCAATAACAAATACAATAGAAGCCTTGGAGTCTGATTCAGAAAACCTTGTAGCCAAAGTGGTTAACAAAGGTTTGCCGCTTTACCAATTTTCCTTAAATAAGCTTGCGCCAATTGCCAACAACAAGCTTGCAAGCTACAATGCTTTAGATCAAATTAAAGTGGTTCCAAATCCTTATTATGCTTATAATTTAGGTTCAGGTGTAGAAGGTTATCCAGAAGTTAAAATCACCAATATCCCAATAGGAACAGTGGTTAGTATTTACACCGTAAACGGCGAATTACTTAAAACCTTAAAAGCTGATGCTGATGTGCCTCACTTAATTTGGAATACCACCAATTTGCAAAACAACTATGTAGCGCCAGGTATTTATCTTATGCATGTTCAATTGCCAAATGGAAGAGAGAAAATATTGAAGTGGGTTAAAGCAAGCGAATAACCTACAAAGTATTTATCCAATCGTAAAGAGCTGTAAAAGCGTTTTGTTCTTCTTCAATATATGCCATGTGTCCAGCTTCTTGTAATATTTTCAACCTCACATTGGGCGAGTGTTTGGCTTTTTTTTCGAGTAGGGGAGGAGGAATTAATCTATCGTGTTTACCCCCAATTAAATAAACTTGGTATGGTGGAAACTTTAAAATTATTTCTCGGTTCGGCCTTGTTTTCATGCCTTCTAAAGCGGCTACAATTCCTTGCTTGCTCATGGTTAAAGCTTCAGCTTTAAGTTCGTTTATTTTATCACGGTACAACAAACGGTACTTGTGCCGAAAAAGCATGGGCAAGGTTTTTCTTACAAAGCTTTTATGATTTTGCTTTACCAGTTTTATGGCTTGGTCTCGGCCTTTCTTTTTTAGGGCAGAATCTGCATTAGAAGTACTTTGAAATAAACACAATCCTTTAACAAAATCTGGAAATAAATCGGCAAAAGCCATAGCCACATAGCCACCCATGCTGTGGCCAACTACAATAACTTTACGCAGTTTTTCTTGCTTTAAAATAGCCATTACACTTTGGGCCATTAAATCCATGCTATGAACATAACCAAGGTTAGCACTTTGTGAATGTCCTGGCAAATCAGGACAAATAACTTTATGGGTTTGGGCTATTTTTTTCGCGTAAGCCTTCCACATGGTTTTATTTTCTAAAAAGCCATGCAGCAAAACCACACAAGGTCCTTCGCCTTGCATAGTATAATAAATAGGAGCTTTTTTAAAAAGTACTTTCTTAACCATGATATTGCACGAATTTAAGAAGCTTACTTCTCGTAAAAGTGCATTTCGGTTAAGTATTTATGAACAGGGGGAGAGAGTAAGTATTGAACACTTTTGCCTTGTTTAATGGCATTGCGGATGAAACTTGCTGAGATATTCATTACAGGTGCATCGGCATAATGCACTTTGGGGTGGTTTTTAAAAGGGTAGTTGAATTCAGTTTTGTCTTCCTCCTCAATTACGGCACGCGGGTAAACATATAATTCGTGGTGGGCAATAATTTCTTCGTGGTTTTTCCATTTGTGAAAACCCCGCAAGTTATCCTCACCCATAATCAAAGCAAACTCATCATTTGGGTATTTTTCTCTCAAGTGAGCCAATGTATTTACAGTGTAGGATGGAATAGGCAAACCAAATTCAATATCTGAAGCATGAAAATTAGGATTTCCTTCAATACCTTCTCTTACCAATGCAATGCGGTGGTGGTCTTTTAATAAACTTTGTTTTTGCTTAAACGGATTTTTCGGGCTAACTACAAACCAAATTTTTTGCAGTTCGGTAAATTGAACCATGTAATTGGCAATTACCAAATGCCCAATATGAATTGGGTTAAAAGTACCAAAGTATAGGCCTATTTTCATAAATTCAAAAAAGTAGTAATGGCTTTATATGCATTGTCAACAGCCAAATGCAGCTCTTTGTTTTCTATGATTAGATCGAACTCAGGAGCGCGGTTTAGTTCAATTTGGGCTTTTTCGAGGCGCATTAAAATTTTTTCATCTGTTTCGGTAGCCCGAGAACGAAGCCTTTTTTCTAAAACATCCACCGATGGAGGCATTACAAAAATAGCGAGTGCATTTTGGCCCAAATTTCTTTTTAGGTTTAATCCTCCAACCACATCAACATCAAAAATAGCAGCGTGGTTATTTTCCCAAATTCGTTCTAACTCTCTTTTTAAAGTGCCATAGTATTGGTCAGGGTAAACTTCCTCCCATTCTACCAACTCTTTGTTTTTTATGGCTTCTCTAAAACCTTCTAAACCTAGAAAATAATAGTCTTCTCCGTGCTTTTCTTCCCCTCTTCGGGCTCTACTGCATGCAGAAATAGAAAACTCTAATTGCGGAATTCTTTTGATTAATTCATGCACAATGGTGGTTTTTCCTGCTCCTGATGGTGCAGAAAAAATAATTGATTTACCTGTTTTTTGAGGTTCTAAATTCAAAATGAAAAATTGGGTTGCAAATGTAACTTCAAAATTTTACCATCAAGGATTTTAATTATTTAATGGATTTTTTATTGAGGAATGCAAGAAGTTTTTTGTGGATGGAAGATAGATGTTAGTTGTAAGAATTTAGTGGCTTGAAAAACTAGATATTAAATCTCACATCCAAAAAACAAAAATCCCAAATTCCACATCCCAAATCATGTATCCCACATCCCACATCCTAAATCAAAAATCCCTTTAAAGAACATTCAAGCTTTGCTCTTTTACTTTTTCGAGTTCGTCTTTCATTTCAACCACGAGTTTTTGAATTTCAGTATGGTTGGCTTTTGAACCTATGGTATTTATTTCTCTGCCCATTTCTTGGCCAATAAAACCAAGTTTTTTCCCTTGTCCATTACCTGCATTTAGCGTTTCTCTAAAATAGTTACAGTGACTTTTCAAACGAACAACTTCTTCGTTAATATCGTATTTTTCTAGGTAATAAATTACTTCTTGGTGAAGTCTAGATTTATCATTGTCGCTAAACTCAACAATTTCTTCAATTTTTTGCTGAAGTCTTTCCTCAACAACTTTTGCTCTTTCAGGAGCTAGTGTTTCTATCTGCGAAAGCGAACTTTCAATTTCTGCAACTCGGTTGATCATATCAACTTCTAAGTTGTTTCCTTCAGAGGCTCTAAATTCATTCAATTTAACAATAGCATCAGCAATAACTTTGTTGGTTAATCCCCATAAACTTGGATTTAGCTCTTCGTTTCTGCTTTCAATAACATCGGGCATTTTTAGGGCAAGTGAAAAAACATCGCTCGAGTTTGAACCTGTTTTTTCTGCCATTAATTTTAAAGTTTCAAAGTTTTGGTAGAATCTTTCTTGGTTTATTCTTATTTCCTCTCTGCCAGTTAATTTTTCAACCTCAATAGAAAGATCAATTTTTCCCCGTTGAAGTCCATCTGTAATTTGGGTTCTTATTTCAAATTCTTTGTTTCTAAACTCTCCAGGAGCTTTAATTTTTATATCAGCATTCCTGCTATTTAAAGATTTTATTTCAACAGTAACTTTAAAAGAGTCGTCAGAGGCTGAGGCTTTTCCGAAGCCAGTCATTGATAATACCATACTATAATTTAAAAGTTCAAATGTAATTTATGTTTTTTGGAGCGCATTTTTTCTTCGTGGTTTAATGCTTATCAGGTAAACTCCAGTAAATATTAAAAAGGTAGCAAAAACCTTCATGGTTGTAATTTCATCCATGCCAAATAAAACAGCAATAAAGCTAGCAATAATGGGTTGTGTATAAATATAGATACTCACAACATTTGGCGAAACCCTTTTTAAGGCATAAATATTAAATAGATAAGTTAAAAAGGTTGTACCTACTACCACAAACAAAATCGCCCACAATATTTTGGGTGGAAACTCTGCCCAACTTGCATTGGTAAATTGGGTAAACCCAAAAGGAGTGATGTAAAGAAACCCGAAAAAGAAAACCCATTTTATTACTGTAATAGGTTTGTATTTTGCCATAAGTGGTTTTACAATTACCAAATAAACACCGTAGCTTGAAGCATTTAAAAACACCAACAAATCTCCCCAAAAGGTATCTGAACCAAAATGTATGTTTTTGCCAAATGCTATAACCAATAAAGCTCCAGTTAGGCCAAGAAAAATACCGCCCCATTTTCGTAAATTCAACTTTTCGCCCAAAAGCAAGCTAGAAGTTATGAGCACCAAAATTGGGTTTGATGTCATGATGATAGAAGCATTTATGGGAGTTGTAATATTTAATCCTATAAAAAATAGAGATTGGTTTAGTGCCACGCCAAACAAACCACAAAGAGCAAGTCTAATAAAATCTTTAGGGATAATTTTTTCTTTCGAAAAAAACAACGATAAAGCAAAAAATAGCAATAAAGCTCCAGATACTCGGGTAAATATAAAACCCATGGGCTGCAAATAATCTGGCATTACGCCTTTGGCAACCGTGTAATTAATTCCGTAAATTATTGAAGCTCCCAATAGAGCCAAATGCGGAAAAAGATTATTCAAAAAACATCAATTGTTTTAGGGTGGCAATATTTTTTCGAGAGTTGCCTACAAATATTTCGCCTTGGTAAATAATTACCGGCCGCTTTAAAAAAGTATACTCCTTAAGCAATAAATCTTTAAAATCTTCATCTTTTAAATCTTGCTCGTGCAACCCCATTTGTCTAAACTTCATGGCGCGTCTGCTAAATAATGCTTCATAGCTTCCAGCCATTTCTTTCATTTCATCTATTTGCTCAGAGGTTAATTTATTAGTTTTGATGTCCTGCGTTTCGAAAGACTTATTAATGCCTAGTTCTTTAATAATTCTTATAC
>JABAYK010000009.1:39240-125215 GCA_018609045.1 Flavobacteriales bacterium | reverse complement strand
TTCTTATACAGGTGCTGCAGGTAGAGAGATAATAAATTTTTTTCATTCAAGAAAAATTTGAGTGCAAAAATAAGCAAAGCAATTGTGAGTAGATGGCAAAAAAATCGAGCCCTGTAAGAACTTTATTAAATCCACGAAACCAAGTAATACCAATACTTATAGGGCTATCTGTTGCTGGTTATTTGTTGTACGCCGATTTTAACCCAGATGCCTATAAGGCCATAAAATGGAATTTTAGCACGCTTTGGTTTACTTTTTTGGCGCTTTTAATGGTAGCTACTAGAGATTTTGGTTACATGTTTAGAATTAGAATTTTAACCAAAAAAGAAATTTCTTGGCGCAATGCATTTGATGTAATCATGCTTTGGGAGTTTGCATCGGCTATTTCACCATCAGTTGTTGGAGGAAGTGGGGTAGCTTTTTTTATCGTTAACCGAGAAGGAATAAAACTTGGTAGAAGCACAGCGGTAGTTATGGTTACCGCATTGTTAGATGAATTGTTTTACATTGTTATGGTTCCTATTGTAATATTAACTGTAGGCACAGCAAGTTTATTCCCTATAGATTTACAAAAAGAGTTTTTTGGTATTTCATTAGGAACAAGAGAGATTTTTATTGTTGGCTACATTTTTATTGTGATTTTAACCTCAATTATATCTTTCGCAATTTTCTTTAGTCCTCAAGCATTCAGAAGAATTTTAATCAGAATTTTTTCTCTTCGAATTTTAAAACGATGGCGCAAAGGGGCAATTGAAACTGGGAATGATATTATTGTTACTTCCAAACAACTTAAAGACGAAAATTTATCTTTTTGGTTAAAAGCTTTTGGTGCTACACTTTTTAGTTGGACAGCCAGATTTTGGGTAGTTAACTTTTTGATATTAGCGGTTACAGGAGCTTCTTTCACATTTGGAGAACACATGCTTATTTATGCCCGCCAATTGGTAATGTGGGTTATCATGTTAATTAGTCCGACTCCTGGTAGCACAGGCGTGGCCGAGTTTGCATTTCAAGGTTTTTTGGCCGAGTTTATTATGCCAATTGGCTTAGTGGCTTCTATTGTTTTGATATGGAGATTACTAACATATTATTTGTACCTAATTATGGGAAGTATTGTGCTGCCCGGCTGGATTAGAAGAACATATTTGAAACGAAAACTCATTACATTTCGTAAACCTGATGAGCCAAAAAGCCAATCACTATAAACATGAATCATAAAAATGTCAAAAAATATTAAAGCATCTGCAACCATAGCAGAAACAACTCGATTCGTATTACCCAACGATACCAATACTTTAGGAAACTTAATGGGAGGAAACCTATTAAGTTGGCTAGATATTAATGCTGCTATTGCTGCCCATAGATTTTGCAAAAGGGTAGTAGTAACTGCTTCGGTAAATCATGTTGCCTTCGAAAAAAGCATCAAACTAGGCCAAATTGTTACAATTGTTTCAAAGGTTTCTAGGTCGTTTAACTCTTCTATGGAGGTTTACTCTGATGTTTATGTTGAAGATTCTGCTACAGGTAAAAAGCAAAAATGCAACGAAGCTATTTACACTTTTGTAGCTGTAGACCAGATGGGAAGCCCAATCGAAGTTCCTGAATTAGTGCCAGAAACTGATTTGGAAAAAGAAAGGTTTGCAGGAGCATTAAGAAGAAGACAATTGGCTTTAATCCTTGCCAAGAAAATGAAGCCGGAAGATGCTACAGAATTGAAGTTGCTGTTTGATTAAATTTGTTTTCTACCTAAAATGAAAAAGATAATACTACTTGCGGTTTTTGCTATTTGCTCTTTATTCACAAAGGGCCAAATTCAAACTTTCGACTCACTTTCTTTTACCACAGAAAAAGAAGCTTATGTTCAATTAAGAGGCAAAACCAAAGGAATTTATTGGGGTAAAATAGATAGTATTTACGTAAAGGTTTACATTGGTAATAATGCAGTTTATGGTAATTACCACTTAAGGGGAAATTTTCAGATAAACCTTCCTATTGACAGAAAAATAACTTTAGAAATCCTGCGAAAAGGGTTCTATCCCAAAAGAATTACTGTTAACACTGCTTTGCCAAAACAAGAAGCAAAACCTTATTTTTTAATTTTCGATTTTTTCATGATTGAAAAGAGATCCTTAAAGGGATTAGATGATTTTGTGCTAGATTTCCCAACAGGGCTAGTTGAATACAACAAGCAAAAACAAAACTTTGTGTATGCCGAAAAGTACACCGATAAAATGTTTAAAGAAATAAATAAACTTTTAGAAGAAGCCGAAAAAAGAGAAAGAAAAGAAAAAGCCCAAGCTAAAGCTGAAGCCAAGAATTAGCAAACTCAGCCACCTGATTTGAGTTGATTTCTTCCATGCATTTAAAATGTTTTTTAGGGCATTTTTCAAAACCCAATTTACTACAAGGTCGGCAGCCTAAATTTTTCACTTCAAATATTTCTGTTGGCGATGCATCAACCAAAGGCATTAAAGGATACATGCCAAATTCAGGAATTGTATTTCCCCAAACAGAAGCCAAAGGTTTGTTAAAGGCCGCCGCAATGTGCATCATGCCTGTATCATGAGAAATTACACCTAAAGCGTTTTTAGTTATCCAGGCAGATTGATGAACACTAATTTTTCCGCAAAGTGAAACACAATTACTACCCGTTTTGGTTTCAATTTCTTTCGCCGTTTCTGCGTCTTCAGGTCCGCCAATTAATACAACTTTATGAGAAAGTTTTTGGCATATTTCAATGATTTTATGTGTTGGTAGCCTTTTGGTTAAAAAGCTTCCACCAATGGCAAAAACAACATAAGGTTTTGTTTTAGGAAGACCTAACTCGTATGCCTTCTCAAAACTAAAATCGGGAGGCAAAAAATAGTCAAGCCCTTTTTCATCATAAGCTACATCAAAATACTCTAAAGGTTTTAAATACCTATTTACAATATGTTCATTGGGTAATTTATTCACTTTTAAGTTTACCAAAAGCCATTTTTCTAAATTTAATTTTTGGAAACTTAGGCTAACCCCATCTGCTCTGCGTTTTACTTGGCCGCTTCTTAAATTGTTATGTAGGTCAATAACAAAATCGTAGTTTTCTGCTTTAAGTTCTTCGGTAATTTCTGAAACTTTGTCTTTTATGGTAAGCACTTTAGTAATATTTGGGTTGTGCTCAACCAAATATTTGAATTTGTTTTTGGTTACAAAATGAATTTCTGCTTCACCATCAAATTGATTTTTTAAGCATCTCACAACCGGTGATGTTAAAATAATATCGCCGATAGAGCTAAACCTAATAACCAAAAACTTCGCCTTCACCTGCCAAAAGTAAAGTTTTGTTATCTCCTTCAGGTTATAGATTTACCTCCTTTTTATTAGATAAAAACAATTTCTTTGCACCATGCAATTTGTAGATACCCACACACATTTATTTTCCGACCAATTTGAGCAAGATATTCAGCAAGTGGTTGAAGAGTCTATAAAAAGTTGCGTTACCAAGTTTTTTATTCCCCATATCGACTCAGAATCAACCGAGGCTTTTTACAAGTTGTGTCATGATTTCCCAGATTTGATGTTTCCATTGATGGGAGTTCACCCTAGTTCGATTAACCAAGATTATAAAAAGGAGTTAGACCACGTTTTTAATCAATTTGATAAGGTTGAAAGCCTTATTCCGCAAAAGAAATTTTATGGGGTTGGAGAAATTGGAATTGATTTGTATTGGGATAAAACTTTTTTAAAACAACAGCAAGATGCATTTGAACAACAACTGCTTTTCGCGAAAGAAAAAAAGTTGCCCATTATTATTCATGCAAGAGAATCTTTTAATGAAATTTTCGAAATTGTAGATAAACACAATGATGAAAACCTTTCAGGAATTTTTCATTGTTTTACAGGAAATCTAGACCAAGCCCAAAAAATTATTGATTTCAAAAATTTTAAAATGGGAATTGGTGGAGTTTTAACCTTCAAAAAGAGCGGTTTAGATAAAGTAGTGGAGCAAATAGATTTAAATCATTTGGTTTTAGAAACAGATTCTCCTTACCTTGCTCCAACTCCTTACAGAGGAAAAAGAAATCAAAGCAATTATATTCCGATTATTGCCCAAAAATTGGCTGAAGTAAAAGGTGTTTCAATTGAAACAGTTGCAGAAGTAACTACAAAAAATGCTTTAGAAATTTTTAAAATGAATGAAAACTAGAATTCTACTCATATATACAGGAGGCACAATTGGAATGGCTTACGATAGGCTTACCAATGCTTTAATTCCAGTTGATTTTCACCATATTGATGATCAAATTCCAGAGCTAAAAAGGCTTAACTTAGAAATTGATTGCTACTCTTTTGACGTTCCTATAGATTCTTCAAATATTTCTACAGAACATTGGGTTGAGATTGCCACAGTAATTGAAGAAAATTATTATTCTTACGAAGGTTTCGTGATTTTACACGGTTCTGATACCATGGCTTTTTCAGCATCAGCTTTAAGCTTTATGCTCGAAAATTTGGGTAAACCTGTGGTGTTTACAGGCTCACAATTACCAATTGGTCAAATAAGGACCGATGGAAAAGAAAACCTTATTACAGCAGTAGAAATTGCGGCTTTAAAAAATGATGATGGAACACCTAAAGTTCCTGAAGTTTGTATTCTTTTTGAAGATGGCCTTTATAGAGGAAATAGAACACACAAAAAAAATGCAGAATATTTTGAAGCGTTCGATTCACCAAATTACCGCCCTTTGGCTAAAGTTGGTATTGGTATTAATTTTAATCAATCGCAAATTTTAAAGTATCCTGATAAAGCTTTCCAAGTTCACAAGGAGCTAGACCCCAATGTTCATGTTTTGCATTTATATCCTGGAATTCGGCCACAGGCGGTAGAAGCAATTTTGAAAACTACCAATCTAAAAGCTCTCGTGTTATTAACTTACGGTGCAGGCAATGCTACAACCGATGTTTGGTTTTTAGAAATGTTAAACGCAGCCATAGAAAATGGGATCATAATTTTAAATGTAACACAATGTGAAATTGGCTCTGTAAAACAAGGTTTGTATGAAACTTCATCGGCCTTTAATAGGCTAGGAGTAATTGGTGGAAACGATATTACTTTTGAAGCTGCCATTACAAAATTGATGGTTTTGTTAGGTTGTGGCTTTTCGAGAGAAGAGATTATTGAATATTTAAAAATTTCTTTAAGAGGAGAATTTACCCTTTGATGGAGTTTATTGAAAAAAATATTAAGTGGCTGGTTTTTCTGTTTGGCTTTTTTCTTTACGCCAATACCATTGCCTTTGATTATGCTCTCGACGATAAAATTGTAATTACCAACAACGAGTTTACCAAAAAAGGAATAGCTGGTATTTCAGATTTGGTTTCTAACGACTCAATGGTAGGTTTCTTTGGTCGGAAAAAGAATTTAGTTTCAGGTGGCCGATATAGGCCATTGGCACTTGTTACACATGCCATTGAATGGGAGTTTTTTGGAAACAATCCTGGCGTAAGTCATTTTATCAATGCCTTGCTTTACGGCTTAACGGCCGTGGTGCTTTTGCTATTGTTGCAAAATATTTTTTCTGAAACCAAACCAGAGTTTTTTTCTATTTCAATAATCGCCACCTTAATATATACAGCTCACCCTTTGCATACCGAAGTTGTTGCCAACATAAAAAGTAGAGATGAGCTTTTAAGCATTTTGTTTGCCTTCTTGGCATTTTGGCAATTTATGGTGTTTTACAAAAACAATAATTTCAGTGCTTTAGCCATATCTGCTTTCTGCTTAGGCTTAAGTTTATTTTCCAAAGAATCATCAATTAGCTTTTTGGGCATTATTCCCGTTACCATTTATTTTTTCGATAAACTTAATTTTAAAAAGCTTTTAATTGGGTTTACACCACTTTTGGTGATAGCTATTTTATATCTATTTGTAAGAAACCAAGTAGTTGGAGGGTTTCAAACACCCATAGCCAATGAGTTGATGAATAACCCATTTGTTAATGCAACCACAAGTGAAAAATATGGGAGTATTCTACTTACTTTTTTAATTTACTTTAAACTACTTGTGTTTCCGCACCCTTTAACCCACGATTACTATCCAAAGCAAATTCCTTTGGTAGAAACTATGGAAGCATTGCCAATGCTTTCCATCTTAATAAACTTGTTGTTGATTGGGTATGCCATATATGGACTTAAACAAAAGTCAATTTGGAGTTACCTGATCATATTTTACTTTGGGTCATTTATTCTATACTCAAACATTGTTTTTCCCATTGGTACGTTTATGAATGAGCGATTCTTGTATGTATCCTCTCTGAGCATTGCCATTGGTTTGGCTGTGATAATCTTAAAGCAACTCAAAACAAAAAGAGAGTTTTTAGCTAAACTATTTTTGGCTGCATTATTATTTGGTTTTTCGGCAAAAACAATAGCTAGAAACTACGCTTGGGAAAACGATGAAACACTTGCCTTAACAGATGTGGAAACTTCCACAAATAGTGCGAAAATTCAAATGAGTGCTGGGTTGTCTTATTTAGATTTGGCCAAAAAAGAAGAAAATCCTCAAAAAAAATCTCAATATTTAGGAAAAGCCTTTGGACATTTAAAAAGGTCATTGGAAATTTACCCTACGTATTTACAGCCGATGCTTCTATTGGGTAACACATACTCAGAAGCTAAAGATTATAAAAGTGCTGTATTGATGTATCAAAATGTATTATCCCTAAATTCAGATTACGAATTCGCCATTCAAAACCTAGAATATGTTGGAGATGTAAACACCAAAGAAAATAATTTTGAGGTAGCACTTTTGGCTTACGAAACCTTGTTGAAATATCAACCAAACTTGGTTAGGGTTTATGGAAAAGTAGGAGAGATTTACGGAAAGAACCTTAACAATTTGCCAAAAGCAGAAGAGTATCTACAAACTGCTCATCAAATAAAACCTGATAATACCGATATTATTCAAAAATTAGGAGTTGTTTTTGCAATTCAAGGCAACACCAATAAAGCCCTTGAAATATTTCTGAAAGGTGAAGAAATTGAACCCGATAATGCTAGAATATTAATGAATATCGGCTTGACTTACAATAATATAGGAAATACTCAGTTAGGAAATCAATATTTGCAAAAAGCATTTGAAATTGAGCCAAACCTTCAAAGAAACTAAACCAAAAACCGCATACAATTTAAACATTAGGTTAATTCAATAAATTATAATGGTTTTGTGTTGCAAAAAATTATTAATTTGGCGGCTGTTTCGAAAGAAATAATGGATTGAGAGGAGAGGTGGCCGAGTGGCTGAAGGCGCACGCTTGGAAAGCGTGTATACGTCAAAAGCGTATCGAGGGTTCGAATCCCTCCCTCTCCGCAGGTGATTTTTATTTGAAAAGGATTAATAATTAAAAAATAAGTTCTTGATTGAACTAAATTGATATAAATCATTTCTTCTTTTAACAGAAAATTATATTTGTAAACTTTAAAAACTGAAAATAGATTAATAAACACAACAAATCATGAAATCTACTTTGAATTCAATTTTTGCTTTAGGCCTTGGTAAAACAAAAAGAATGTTGGCCCTTTTTGCAGTATTTGCATTATTAACAGCTGGTTCTGTTAATGCAGTTTATGCTCAATCTGAAGAAACAACTGGTGAAGAAACTACCGAAGCCGCCGCAGGTGATGCCGCCGCTGCTATGGAAGAAGATTCTGCTGCAGCTAACGAGGCTGTAATGGAAGAGCCAGTTGAAGAAGAAGGAACTGAAGCAGGTAAAGAGGTTGAAGATCTTGAAAAAGATGTTGAGGTTGGTGATAATTCAGCTGAAGGAGATGTTGAAGGTGAAGAAGCAAAAACTTTTCACCAAGTTTTAAAACAAAAATTTATTGATGGTGGTCCTATTTTTATGTCTTTCGTACTAATCTGTTTAATCTTAGGATTAGCAATTTGTATCGAAAGAATACTTTACCTTTCTCTTTCTACTTCGAACTCTAAAAAATTATTAGATGAAGTTGAAAGTGCTTTAAATTCAGGTGGAGTTGAGGCTGCTAAAGAAGTTTGTAGAAATACTTCTGGCCCTGTTGCTAGTATTTTTTACCAAGGATTAGAAAGATCTACAGAAGGAATTGACATGGTTGAAAAATCAGTTGTTTCTTATGGTTCTGTTCAAATGGGACTTTTAGAAAAAGGTTTGTCTTGGATTTCATTGTTTATCGCACTTGCTCCTATGCTTGGTTTCTTCGGAACTGTAATTGGTATGATTGACGCGTTTGATGCGATTGCTGCAGCAAACAACATCTCTCCAGGTATTGTGGCCGAAGGTATTGGAGTTGCTTTGATTACAACCGTATCTGGTCTTTTGGTTGCCATGGTTCTTCAGGTTTTCTACAACTACATTGTAGCAAAAGTTGATTCAATTGTAAACGATATGGAAGACGCTTCAATTACCTTAATTGATTTATTAGTAAAACACCAAGCATCTAAATAATTAACATCATGCAAAACTTAACTCGATTTTTAATTCCTGTGTTAGGTGGTGTTGGTGTTTTGCTAACATTGCTTACCATACTAGATTTTGATGGAAAAATCTGCTCAAGCTGTTGGCCTGTTGATTTTACATTGTATTTTACTTATTTGCTTTTTGCCTTATCTGCAATAGCTGCTTTAATTGGTGCTGTTGTAGGTACCCTATCAAAACCTGGTGCTCTTAAAAGCTCAATGGTGGGTGTTGGCGGAATGCTTTTAATTGTTTTAGTAAGTTACTTTTTAGCCTCTGACGAAGTAATGCCATACTACAAAGAAACAATTAGCGTTACAGAAATAAAATGGTCAGGAACAGGTATCATCATGCTATACTTTTTATTTGCAGGTGCTGTTGGATCTGTTGTTTTTTCATCAGTATATTCAATTATTAAAAAATAATTATGCCAAGTAAAAGAAGAGCGCTACAAGAAATAAATGCCGGCTCTATGGCTGATATAGCCTTCTTGCTGTTGGTATTCTTTCTTGTAACTACAACCATGGATTCTGATTGGGGATTAGCCAGAAGACTTCCTCCTCCCTTAGATATTAATCAACCTGAACCGCCACCAATTAAAGATAGAAATGTATTTGTGGTTTTGGCCAATGCCAACGACCAACTATTGGTTGAAGGTGAAATTTTAGAAATTGGTCAATTAAGGGAAAAGGCTAAAGAATTTATTGCTAACCCAAATGATTTACCTGATTTACCAGAGAAAAAACCAACCAAGGTTAAGTTTTTTGGTGATTACCCTGTAAGTAAACAAGTTATTTCCTTGCAAAATGATAACGGTACTTCATACGATTTGTACATTCAAGTTCAAAATGAGTTAGCTGCTGCATATTCTGAATTAAGAAACTCTTTAGCAACTGAAAAATTTGGTGTTACTTATGATTATTTGGTTGAGGTTAACGACAAACCAAAAATTAGCGCCATTAGGGATATTTATCCGCAAAGAATTTCAGAGGCTGAACCTAAAAATGTAGGAGGACAATAATATGTCGAAGTTTAATAAAGGAAAAAAGAAAGATTCGCCAGGTATATCTACCGCATCTTTACCAGATATTGTTTTTATGCTTTTATTTTTCTTCATGGTAACTACAGTTATGCGTGAGGTTGATTTAAAAGTTAAGTTAGAAACTCCTGAGGCTACCGAAATCGAAAAGATTGAGAATAAATCTTTAGTTAGTTATATTTACATTGGAGAACCTTACGATACCAAAAAATTTGGAACTAGTTCACGAATTCAATTAAACGATCAGTTTGCAAAAGTCCAAGATGTTGGTCCTTATGTTGAGCAAAAAAGAAGTGAAGTTGACGAGGTTTTAATTCCAAAATTGATTACTTCAATGAAAGTTGATGAAGAAACAAAAATGGGAATTGTAACTGATGTTAAACAGGAACTTAGAAAAGTTCAAGCACTAAAAATAAATTACGCTACTCGAGAGCGGTTAAAATCAGAATAATTTTTAAAAGGAGCTAAATGCTCCTTTTTTTATGCACGGTTGTTTGGTAAAAATGATAAACCATAAATGCCATTAACAGAAAACCTCCTAAAGAAAATGTAATTTGGGTTTTCCCTATTTCTTCAAACTCAGGATTTAAATTACCTTGTTGAATAAAGTATGCTGCCATTACAGCCAATCCATTGTTGGTAAAATGACCAATGATTGGATACCAAATATTTTTACTCCAAACAAATAAATAGCCAAATAGAGCACCCAATATCATTCTCGGGAAAAAGCCAAAAAACTGCATGTGTAAGGCGCTAAATAAAAAAGCTGTTACCCAAATTGCAATATGTTGGTTTCCTGTCCCTTTATAAATAAGTGGTTGAATTGTGCCTCTAAAAAAAAATTCTTCACCAATGGCTGGAATAATGGCAATTACCAAAAAGTTAAACAAAAAGATATTTGGACTATCCATTCTCAAAAGAGCCTCAGTCAGAATTTTAGTATCTTCTTCAGCAGTTTTCATCCAAGCAAAAGCTTCAGGTAAGGTGATACTTTCATTTAAATAGGCCATCCAATTGATAAAAGGTAGCGCAGCAATCATGGTAATTACAGCAACTATTGCGGTAGAAAAATTAAACTTCTCTTTTGGCTCTAATGGCGATTCGCCCGGTTTGTTTAACCACCAAAAAATAATTGGTGGAATTACAAAAGCGCCTAAAGCATTAAAAAGTTGAATCATTCTTAAGGCATTAACTGAGTTTTGGTCATCTAAATTATTAAGCGCTATAGGGCTGCTTAGTAAATCGATACCATAAAATAGGGTGGAAGCCAATATCCCGAAAAGGGTAAAAACCATAAAACTAATTACAGTGATTAAGCCAAAAACAAAAACTTTAAACCAGATTGGTTTTTCGTGAAGGGAATTTAAAAAACTCAATATTGTACTTTTGCAGCCAAATTTAGTGTTTGGTAAAGATTGATAACATAGAATTAGGAGAATTTCCGCTTTTATTAGCTCCAATGGAAGATGTTAGTGATCCTCCTTTTCGTGCATTGTGCAAGCAGTATGGTGCAGACTTGATGTATACAGAGTTTATTTCTTCTGAAGGCTTAATTAGAGATGCTGTTAAAAGTGTTCAAAAACTAGATATTTTCGAATACGAAAGGCCGGTGGGTATTCAAATTTTTGGCTCGGAGATAGATAGCATGATTGAAGCCACTAAAATTACTGAGCAAACCAATCCAGATATTATAGATATAAATTATGGTTGCCCAGTAAAGAAGGTTGCGTGCAAAGGAGCAGGAGCGGGAATTTTACAAGATATTCCCAAAATGGTAAAAATGACTGCTGAAATTGTAAAAGCTACCAAATTACCTGTTACAGTAAAAACCAGATTAGGTTGGGATGAAAGCTCAAAGTACATTGTTGAGGTTGCCGAAAGGTTGCAAGATGTAGGTATAAAGGCCATTTCTATTCATGGCAGAACCCGTAAACAAATGTATAAGGGCGATGCAGATTGGACTTTAATTGGAGAAACAAAAAACAACCCTAGAATTAAAATTCCGGTTTTTGGAAATGGAGATATCAATACACCTGAGAAAGCACTTGAAATGAAGAATAGATTCGGTGTTGATGGAGTGATGATAGGCCGAGCAAGTATTGGTTATCCTTGGATTTTTAATGAAATAAAACACTTCTTAAAAACAGGAAGACACCTTGAACCACCAACCATTGCCGAAAGAGCTGAAGTTGCTAAGAAACACCTTGAAATGTCTTTAAAATGGAAAGGTGATGTTTTAGGCGTTGTTGAAATGAGAAGACATTACAGCAACTACTTTAAGGGCATTTCAAACTTTAAACCAATAAGGCAAAAGTTGGTTACAGAGATGGATAAAGAGGTTTTAATAGAAACTCTTGAATCAATAAAAAGAGATTTTGTATTAACCGAAGTTTAATTCAGCTTTTTATTATTTTCCTCCAACATCAACAAAAAAGCATACTCCATAGCTGTTTCTTTGTAGCTTTCAAATCTACCGGAAGCTCCACTGTGGCCAAATGCCATGTTGGTGTGTAAAAGCAGAAGATTATCATCTGTTTTCAACTCTCTCAATTTGGCAACCCATTTGGTTGGCTCCCAATATTGTACTTGAGAATCATGATAACCAGAAGTAACCAACATATTTGGGTAGGCCTTAGCTTCAACATTATCGTATGGCGAGTAACCTAACATATACTCAAAGTACTCCTTTTCTTTGGGGTTTCCCCATTCATCAAACTCGCCAGTTGTAAGCGGAATAGATTCATCTAACATGGTATTGATAACATCTACAAAAGGAACTGCTGCAATAATGCCATTCCAAATTTCTGGCTTCATGTTTATTACTGCACCCATCAATAGTCCGCCTGCACTGCCGCCCATGGCGTAAAGTTTATTGGGAGCGCAAAATTTCTTTTCAACCATAGCTTCGCCACAAGCAATAAAATCTAAAAAAGTATTTTTCTTTTGCAACATTTTGCCATCATCGTACCAATCCCGGCCTAAATATTCACCACCTCTAACATGGGCAATTGCATAAACAAAACCTCTGTCTAAAAGACTTAATCTGGTTGTTGAAAAGTATGGATCAATTGAATATCCGTAAGAGCCATATCCGTATAACAACAATGGGTTTTGGCCCTCTTTGTAAAGCTCTTTTTTGTAAACTATTGAAATAGGAACCTTTGTGCCATCATGAGATTCAACCCAAACTCTTTTACTTTCATATAGATCACCGTTGTAGCCTCCAACAACTTCTTCTTGCTTTAAGATGGTTTTTTGTTGTGTAATTAAGTCGAATTCAATAACAGAGTTTGGTTGGGTTAAAGAGTTAAATCCATAACGTAAAACTTTACTGTCTAATTGGTAATTAGAGCCTATGTATGCTGAGTAAGTTTCAGATCCAAAATCTATATAATAACTTGCGCCAGATTTGTTATTGATAACCCTAAATTGACTCAAGCCATCTTTGCGTTCGTCTAAAACCAAAAAGTCATTGAATAATTCAAAATCTTCCAGCATAACATCCTCTCTATGAGGAATAACTTCTTCCCAATTTTCTTTTGCGGTATTTTCTTCAGAACACTTCATTAACCTAAAGTTTTTTGCATTCCAATTGGTGGTGATGTAAAAAGAGTTGCCAATGTGGTCAATACCATATTCGTGTTCTCTTTCTCTCGATTCAAACATTTTAAAATCCCCTAATGGGCTGTTAGCGTTCAATAGTAAATATTCATCACTAATGCTGCTTGAGTTATGTATTACCAAATATTTTTTCGACTTTAATTTGGATACATAGGTGGTAAAGGTTTCGTCTTTTTCTTCATAAATGAGCACATCCTCTTCTTGAGAAGTACCCATTTTATGCCTAAAAATTTTATCTGTTCTTAAGGTTTCTAAATCTTTGGCAGTGTAAAAAACATATTTTCCATCTTCGCTCCAAGCTGCAAAGGCAGAAACTCCAGAGAGTTCATCTATAAAAAAGGTGTTATTTTCAAGGTTCAAGAATTTTATGGTATAAATTCTCCGGCTCAAGGTATCTTCTCCAAAAGCCAAGTAATTACCGTTTGGGCTAATAGATAATCCGGCAACGTTGTAAAAATCTTTGCCTTCTGCTAATAGGTTAACATCAAGCATTATTTCTTCGTCAGCTTCTAAAGATTCTTTTTTTCGACAATACAAAGGGTATTCTTGTTCTCCTTCAAATTTTACATAGTAATAATAACCATCTAATAAATAAGGAACAGAATTGTCATCTTTTTTAATTCTTCCTGTAATTTCTTCAAATAATTCCTTTTGAAGACCTTCAGTATTCTTTAATTTCTGGGCTGTGTATTCATTTTCTTGATTTAAATAATCCAAAATTTCTTTTGAATCTCTCTCTCTCATCCAAAAATAATTGTCAATCCATTTTTTACCTAAATGTGTTATTTCGTGAGGAATTTTAGGCGCTACAGGGGGGGTGTTATCTTTAATCATAGGTTTGCAGGCAAAAAAAGATGCCAAAACTACAAGATAAATGATGCTAAATTTTGGCTGATAATAAATTTTATTAG
Source organism: Flavobacteriales bacterium (assembly GCA_018609045.1). Lineage (GTDB taxonomy): Bacteria > Bacteroidota > Bacteroidia > Flavobacteriales_G > Salibacteraceae > JAAZVO01. Next base: position 111,173 of record JABAYK010000009.1, on the reverse strand, counting down.
ACATGCTACATTTGAATAGTTATTTTACATATTTTCGAGTACAACACAAAAATTAAATTTTATGAATAAATTAATTACAAGTTATCTTATTGTTTTTGGATTAATCGCAAGCACAACTCTTTCTGCTCAAGATCGATTTAAAGACAAAGTTTTTACAGATGTTAAAGTTACTTCAAATGTAACTTATGGTTGGAATCACACAGTATTAGGCTGGGGTGGAACCCCTCCTTTACCAGTTGATTCTTTAAAAATGGATGTTTATGAACCTTTGAATGATACCATGGGTGAGCGTCCGTTAATTATTATGATGCATGCAGGAAGTTTCTTGCCAAAGGGTTTAAATACTTTGCCATTTGGTAACAAAAACGACTCAAGTTTGGTGGAAATTTGCAAGCAGTTTGCCCAAAGAGGTTATGTTGCAGCTGCTATTAACTACAGATTAGGATGGAATCCACTAGGAAATCAAGAGGAAAAAGCAAGCACAATTATTAATGCAGTTTATAAATCTATGCAAGATGGAAAAGCTGCTGTAAGGTATTTCAGAAAGGATGCAGCAACTGCCAATATGTTCAAAATTGATCCAGACAAAGTGGTTTTAGGTGGTTCTAATTCTGGTGGTTATGCTGCTTTAGCTACAGGTGCTTTGGATAAATCATCTGAATTGAATTTATTTAAATTTTTAGATGGCAATGGCGCGCCTTATGTAAATACCGCAATTTGGGGAGATTTTGATGGAGATAATGGTACAGCAGGTTTTGCTTACTATAATCACCCAGGTTATGACTCAGACCCACAAATGATTTTAAACATGGGTGGCGCAATGGGCGATAGCTCATGGATTGAAGCAGGTGAAGTGCCAATGATTTCTTTTCATGGTGTAGCGGATGCATTAACTCCCTACAATACTGCTATTGTAATTGTTGCTTCAACCGGAGACCCAATTGTTGAGGTTAGTGGAAGTTTAGACCTATCTTTAAGAGCAACAAGATTAGGCAACCAAGATTGGAATGAAATGAGTTTAACTGATGCTATTTCAGTTGAAGCTAGAAGCAGATCAGCTGCTTATGGTTTATATCCTTTTCCTGGTGCTGCAAACGGTTTTGAGCCTTGGGGTTGGTATAGTTCAAGTGATCCAAATACTGTTCAGCCACCAAATGGTACTGGTTTTGGTTCTGCTGCAAATCCTGTAGCTTCTAAACCAAAGGCTTTATTGTATATCGATACAATAATGGGTTATTTCTGCCCAAGAGCAGTAAATGTTTTAGGTTTACCAGGTAATACAAACCCGTCTAGTGTAGATGCTCCTGAAGCTGAATCATTTGACCTAACTATAGCACCAAACCCAGCCAATGAGTTTGTGGTTTTAAAATCAAAAGCAGGTTTAAAAACTGTACAATTATTTGATATTACAGGTAAAAGCGTTTTAACAGTTCAAGCCAACAACCAAAATAGAGTTGTAATTGATAGAAATAATTTACCAAGTGGTTTTTATTTAATCAATGCAGAAGTTGGTGAAACAACCGTAATTCAGAAGCTTATTTTAAAATAATATTTCTTTAACCTTTTTTCACGGCGGACTATTTTAGTCCGCCGTTTTTTTTTCTAAGCATGAAAAAACTATTCTTCCTTTTTGCAATTTCTATATTTTCTTTTGTTCAAGCTTTTGGGCAAGGAACTGTTTCGGGTAAAATAATTGATAAGTCAACTGGTGAAACTGTTATTGGCGCAAGTGTTGTTATCGAAGGCACAACTAACGGAGGTGTAACCGATTTTGATGGGAAATTTAGTTTTCAAACCAAACAACCTCTTCCATTTACTATTGTTGTTAAATTTTTAGGATATGACGAAGTAAAATTGCAGGTAAATGATTTCGGAGATAAAATCAATATTATTGTAGAACCAAGCGCAGTTCAACTAGAAACTTTTGATATTGTAGAAAGTAGGTTAACCGAAAAACAAAAAGAATCGGCATTAACAGTTGAATCTATGGATGTTTTGATGATAAAGGAAACACCATCTGCCAACTTTTATGAAGGTTTAGGGAACTTAAAAGGAGTAGATTTAACTTCTGCAAGTTTAGGTTTTAAAATTATCAATACACGCGGCTTTAACAGCACAAGCCCTGTTAGGTCATTACAATTAATTGATGGGGTAGACAACCAAGCTCCTGGTTTAAATTTCTCGTTAGGTAACTTTTTGGGTGCATCAGAACTTGATATAAAAAGGGTAGAACTAATAGTTGGCGCAAGCAGTGGAATTTACGGACCAAACGCTTTTAATGGTGTTATAGATATGGAAACCAAAAGTCCATTCGATTTTCAAGGGCTTTCAGTACAAACTCGATTAGGTGAAAGAAACCTAAGAGAAGTTATGGGGAGATATGCCAAAGGTTGGGAAAATGAAAAAGGAAGAGGCTTTGGATTTAAATTAAACGTAGCTTATTTAACGGCTGATGATTGGGAAGCTGACAACTACGATGCAACCGAGCAATCGCTTGCTGATGAAAATAACCCAGGAGGTTTTGATGCGGTAAATATTTATGGGGATGAAAACCTCTCCTCAGGAGCAAATAATTTTACAAGCGATTATGGAAAAAGAAACTTTCCAGGATTAGGGATTTATCACAGATCTGGTTACAGAGAAACAGATTTAGTTGATTATGATACTGAAAACTTGAAATTAAGCTCTGCTGCACATTTTAAAATCACCAAAGATATTGAAGCCATTTATGCCTTCAATTATGGAACAGGAACTACTGTTTATCAAGGCGATAACCGGTATAGTTTAAAAGGTATTAGGTTCCAACAACATAGAGTAGAGGTTAGACAAAAAGATAAGTTTTTTATTAGGGCTTATAGAACTTCTGAAGATGCAGGGAACTCGTATGATGCTGTATTTACAGCATTACTAATGCAAGATTCTGCTCAATCAAATACAAGTTGGTCAAATAGTTACAATACTTATTGGTTGCAACAAGCTAGACCCAAAGTTTGGGGTTTAGAAGGTTTTCCTGATCCTAGATTTAATCCACAAATTTGGTTTAATCCTGATGTAAGAGATTCCACCTATCAAGCTGCAGAAAATGTTTATGCTCAATTTTCTGACTCTTTGGTAAAATGGCATTTAGAGGCTAGGCAATTTGCAGATTCATTGGCCAATAAACCTGGCACACTGCCATATTTTGTACCTGGCACTGCAAAATTCGATTCAGTTTTTAATCACATTACCTCCCGCAACACTTTTGCTGAAGGAGGTTCAAGGTTTTATGATAAATCATCTTTAACGCATATACAAGGCGAGTATAAGTTTACTCCGACCTTTATGGATATTTTAATTGGTGGCAGCTATAGAATTTATACCCCAAATTCGCAAGGAACCATATTCTCTGATACTAATAATAGGGTAATTACCAACGAAGAATTTGGTTCATATCTAAGTTTGAAAAAAAGAATTTTAAACGATAATTTAATTCTAACAGCTACTACGCGGATGGACAAAAACAGAAATTTTGATTATGTTTTTTCTCCCGCTGCATCAGCAGTTTATAACATTGATGAAAATAATGTTGCCCGCTTTTCTTTTTCGTCTGCCATTAGAAACCCAACCTTACAAGACCAATATCTGTATTATAATGTGGGAAGAGCTCTCTTAGTCGGCAATATTGATGGTTTTGATAATTTAATTACCATAGAATCTCTGCAAGATTATTATAGTACAGTTAATATTGATACACTCGAATTTTTTAGTGTAGCCCCTGTAAAACCTGAGCAAGTAAGAACCCTTGAGTTAGGTTATAAGGGTACTATTTTTAAAGATATTTTTATTGATGCAAGCTATTATTACAGCTGGTATAAAAACTTTTTGGGCTTTAATTTAGGTGCTGATGCCACTTTTGACTCTACTACAAATCTTTTAACTAGCAACCAAGTTTACAGGGTTGCGGCCAACTCTACTAACATTGTAAACACCCAAGGTTTTGCCATAGGCGTAAGCTATTTTTTCAAAAAGTTTTATTCGCTTTACGGAAATTACTCTTGGAATGTATTAAGTAGGGCAGATACAAACGATCCAATTATTCCTGCATTTAATACCCCTGAACACAAATTCAATCTTGGCTTTTCAGGTACAAAAATTACCCAACGAATTGAAATACTAGAAAGAATAAACGAAAACTGGTCTGCATTCTATTTAAAAAATGTTGGCTTCAATGTGAATTACAAATGGGTTGAAGGTTTTGTGTTTGAAGGTTCTCCACAGTTTACAGGATTTATTCCCAGCTATGGACTGCTAGATGCCCAAGCCAATGTTTACTTTACTAAGCTAAAATCTACCCTAAAAATTGGGGCAAGCAACTTACTCAATAATAAAGTTTACCAAGTTTATGGTGGGCCAAGAGTTGGCCGAATGGCCTATATCAGTTTGTTGGTAGAGTTGAATGACCTTTAAGCGAAATTGTTAAAGTTAGTTTTCTAGAAACAATAAATATTAAGACCTATTAAGATCCCTTTGTCTTTCTAACTTGAGATTCAATCATATCCCACATACTTTCTGGAATAGCTTCGAGCATGTTAAATTGACCTGCACCTTTTAGCCATTCGCCTCCATCAATAGTTACAACTTCACCATTTATATAGGCACTATGATCGCTCATTAAAAAAGTTGCCAAATTGGCTAATTCTTGGTGCTCACCAACTCTGTTTAAGGGAACTCTTTTTCCAAAATCAAAATTTTCTGCCATTTCACCTGGCATTAATCTACTCCAAGCACCTTTTGTTGGAAATGGCCCAGGAGCTATGGCATTGCTTCTAATTCCTTTTTTGCCCCACTCTACAGCTAAAGACCTTGTCATCGCTAATACTCCAGCTTTGGCTGTGGCAGATGGCACAACATAACCTGAGCCTGTCCAGGCATAAGTAGTAACAATATTCAGAAGGTTTCCTTTAATACCTTGTTTAAGCCAATCTTTACCGCAAACTAGTGTTGTATTTACCGAGCCGTATAAAACAATATCTATTATTACCTTAAAAGCGCGCGAAGAAAGTCTTTCTGTAGGGCTAATAAAATTTCCTGCAGCATTATTAAGAAGCGAATTGGGTTGACCAAAATCACTTTTTATTTTTTCATAAGCATCTTCAACCAATTTAGGCTCTCTTACGTCCATTGGGGCAATAAAAACAGCGTTGCCAGTTTGCACAGAAATTTCATCTGCCGCTTTTTTTAGAACATCTTCTTTACGACTACTAATGGCCACTTTGGCTCCTAAGCCAGAAAAAAGAGTAGCCATTGACTTTCCTAAACCGGTGCCCCCACCTGTTACCCAAATGGTTTTATCTTTTAATAAATCGTTTTTGAATGGAGAGCCTTCTACTGAAATCATATTGAATATTTTAAAAAATGAAAGTACAAAAAAGAAGTTCGCAGTAGTTATTATTCTTCTAAATCATCGTAAAAATATCCATCCGAAAACTTTTTGGTAGGAACATTACTTGATTTTAAAATTTTATATCCCATCCAAAAACCAACCAATGGTGAGGTAATAAACATGGCAATAATAAGGTCATCGGTAAAACCAATAAATGGCGACATATGGTAAACCAAAACAAATGTGGTGGTAAGAAAAACCGAAAAGTGCCAATCAACTTTTTTCATGTTAATTATAACGATTTAATATGTACTAAGTTCAAAAAAAAGAGCCCAAATTGGGCTCTAATTTCTTTATGTATATCAGGGCTTAGCCCTTACTTGGAATTGACACCAAAATAACAATTCCTGTACCAAAATTAATTGGTGAAATTTTGTCAGTTACTTGGTAAAAACCACATCGCCAAATTTTACAATTCCTTTTCTTAAAGCAGCATAATCTAAAACCCTATCTTTTCTAATTACCTTAGAATAGGGCTTTACTTGAAACATTGCCATAAAAATTAGTACCGAAGTACATGCTTCTTTAATGTTTTCGCTTTCGGTTACAAAGTATTCTTCATCACCATTAAAAAAAGAAACCTGCCACATTTTTACTCTAGTTTTTATGGCAGTGCCAGACCAAGAAGTGTTGGATTTTTCTTTTATTATTTCTTTTGAAATAACAATTCCTTTAGGATTTTTTAAATCAACCCATTTGCCAAAATCCCAGCTTAAAATTTTTATATAATGGCGATATTTTTTGTTTTCAAAATCGAAAAAATGGCCATGTTGGGTAACAATTATTCCCAAACAAAATATCATGGGTATTATGCCAACAAGTTGTTCAAAGTAAATCATAACCAAGCCAAAAATGCCAATGGCAATGCCAAAAATCTTTATGTTAGGAGGGAAATAGCTCTCAGCGTAATCGTGTTTTTTTATTGGGAGTTCTTTTGCCATAGGTTGGCAAAGTTAACTTGAAATTTAAAGCTTAGCGTCTATTGTTTGCTCCATAATTGGAGATTCTAAAATGTCTGATTTGTGTGTAGCTCCATCTCTTAAAACTCTTAACTCAAGTAAACCAGAGCCACTAATTATTTTAACCTTATATGAAACCTCAAAATCTAATGCAACATTTTCAAATTTTTCACTTTTCCAATTGGTATCGGTAAATGGGCCTTCGCTTTTGGTTGCTCCATTTTCGGTTACATAAGAAACATTGTAAGATATTGGGCCTTCACTTTGTTTAATTACTTCGTATTGTAAATCCCACTTTCTAATAAAAGAAGGTTGACATCCAAATAAAACAACAAAAACAAGTGGAATTAACTTTTTCACAGGTTAAAAGTAATGAATCTCTTTGGTTTATCATTTTCCGTTCACTCATTTAACCTTACATTCAATTACTTTTGCCAAAAATTAATTTATGTACACAGGTTTATTACATGCACACAAAGGCATTTTTTATTTGGTTAGTGTATTGCTAATTGTAGCGGTTGTAAAATTTATTTTAGGAGCTGCTGGCAATAAGCCATTTAGCAAGTTAGATAACAAACTTTCATTGTTTTCATTAATTGGAGTTCATATTCAACTCTTGTTGGGCTTGGTGTTGTATTTTATTAGCCCGGTGGTTAAGTCAGGTTTAAGCGATGTTGGAGCTGCAATGAAAGATGATAATTTGAGATTTTGGACTGTTGAGCATATTTCTATTATGATTGTTGGAATAATTCTAATAACAGTTGGAAGATCTTTAGGAAAAAAGGCTACTACAGATAAAGCCAAATTTGCCAAACACCGCAATTTTTTTATTGCAGGAATCATTTTTATCTTTTCTCGAGTACCTTGGGATAGGGTATTTTAATATATGGGTGAAATTACTACCGAAAATAAATTAGAAACTGCAGTTTTAGTAGGAATCATTTTGCCTACCCAAAACGATGAGCAAGTTGAAGAATATCTTGATGAATTGGCTTTTCTTACCTCTACTTTAGGAGCTGTTACTTTAAAAAAGTTTACTCAGCGATTAGATAAACCTGATTCGAGAGGATTTGTAGGAAGCGGAAAATTACAAGAAATAAAAACTTACGTTGACGAAAACGAAGTTGATTTAGTAGTTTTTGATGATGATTTATCTCCCTCTCAACTTAGAAATATCGAGAATTTTTTAAAAGTAAAAATTTACGATAGAAGTTTATTAATTCTAGATATTTTTCAACAAAGAGCAAGAACAGCTCAAGCCAAAACACAAGTTGACTTAGCCAGATATCAATATCTTTTGCCCCGCCTTACAAACATGTGGACTCACTTAGAAAGACAACGTGGAGGAACAGGAACAAGGGGAGGAGCAGGAGAAAAAGAAATTGAAACTGACAGAAGAATTATTCGAAAAAAAATATCACTTCTACAAGAAAAGTTAAAAGACATCGACAAGCAAATGGCCACCCGCCGAAAACATAGAGATGCTATGGTTAGGGTAGCCTTGGTGGGATATACAAATGTTGGTAAAAGTACCTTGATGAATTTAATTAGCAAGGCCGATGTTTTTGCAGAAAACAAGTTGTTTGCAACATTAGATACCACTGTTAGAAAAGTTGTTTTAGGGAATTTACCATTTTTACTTTCTGATACAGTGGGGTTTATCAGAAAATTACCTCACCTATTGGTAGAGTCTTTCAAATCTACTTTAGATGAAGTTCGAGAATCAGATTTGTTGTTGCACGTGGTTGATATTTCGCATCCAAATTTCGAAGAGCATATCAAAGTTGTATCAAGTACCATTAAAGAATTGGAAGCTGCTAATATTCCAATAATCATGGTATTTAATAAGGTAGATCAATATAGAGATTTAGATGAAAACGAATTTGATTACACAGGCAATAACAAACAAGTTGAATCTTTAGAAAGGCTTAAAAAAACTTGGATGGCTCATCAAAATACTGATGTTATTTTTATTTCAGCTTTAAAGAAGAAAAACATACCAGAATTTAAAGATTTAGTGTACAATAAAGTTAGAGAGATTCACGAAAGAATTTATCCCTACAATAATTTTTTGTATCCTGATATTCCTGAAGAATCTTAATTTTTAGCATTTATTTTCATGCGTAAAACAATTTCTTAAAAATTTACTTTTACTATAAATTTTAAAATAATGGCAAAACCCAATTGGAAAACCGTAAAAGAATTTGAAGACATAACTTACCAAAAAAGTGGAGATGGTGTTGCAAGAATTGCATTCAATAGACCCAATGTTAGAAATGCTTTTAGACCCAAAACAGTTGGTGAGCTGTACCAAGCTTTTTTAGACGCTAGAGAAGACACAACTATTGGCGTTGTTCTTTTTTCTGCCGAAGGTCCTTCTACCAAAGATGGTGTTTACTCTTTTTGCAGTGGCGGTGATCAAAATGCAAGAGGTCACCAAGGTTATGTTGATGATGATGGCATGCCTCGCTTAAATATTTTAGAAGTTCAGCGTTTAATTAGGTTTATGCCAAAAGTGGTTATTGCTGTTGTGCCAGGTTGGGCAGTTGGTGGTGGCCATAGTTTACATGTAGTTTGCGATTTAACCCTAGCAAGTAAAGAACACGCTATATTTAAGCAAACCGATGCAGATGTTACCAGTTTTGATGGTGGTTATGGCTCGGCATATTTGGCGAAAATGGTGGGCCAAAAAAGAGCTCGTGAAATTTTCTTTTTAGGCAGAAACTACTCGGCCCAAGAAGCTTTTGACATGGGAATGGTAAATGCAGTTGTGCCTCACGAAGAACTAGAACAAACTGCTTATGACTGGGCTCAAGAAATTTTAGCCAAATCTCCAACCTCAATAAAAATGCTAAAATTCGCCTTTAACCTTACTGATGATGGCATGGTTGGTCAACAAGTATTTGCCGGCGAGGCCACAAGACTAGCATACATGACAGATGAAGCCAAAGAAGGAAGAAATGCGTTTTTGGAAAAACGCAAGCCTAATTTTAAAGATATTAAGTGGATTCCTTAAACGAGGTCTGCTTTTAAATCTTCAATTACTTCTTCAAGGTTTTCTCTAAAGTTTTCGAATAAACCAAACAATAAGTTTTCTTTATCACCCTCTTTTCCTATTCTTTCTAACTCGCGAACTTGGGTTTTTAGGTTTTCTCTACAAATTAAATCTATGGAGGGTTTTATAGAATGAGCTGTTAAACCGAATTTTTCAAAATCTTCTTTCTCTAAATACTCCTCTAATTTTTCTAACTGGCTTGGAGTTTGGTCAACAAACATGTTTAACATTTTCATTTCAAACTCTGTATTTCCTCTGGTAATTTTCCTCAATCCTGATAAATCGTACGCTTTCATACCTATAAAAAAAGTTTGTAAATTTTGTTCTGAAATTATTTCTATAAAAACTTTACCTTAATAGGGTCGAAATAGAAAATAATTACATTCAATTAAAGCTAAAATTATTCCATAAACTCTAGGACTTTAATTTAATGGATTGTTAGGGTATTAAGTAGGAAATAAAATCCCGTAATGGGAAAAATATTCCCGATTTTGGAGTTTTAAATCATTTTTCTTTTTCCTCCTGAATCATCCGGTATATAGTTGATTTGCCTATATCTAATTTATCTGCAACCTTCAGAACATTATTGTCATATCGCTTTAAAAAGTTTTTTATTATTCTGTTGTTGTATTCTTTTAAAGTCATTTCCTCAGTTAAAAAGTCACTTACCGCATTTGAAGCCCTAAAAGAAATATCTTCATCTTGAATTATGCCATCTGAACTCATTACTACGGTTAAATCCATAACCGCTTTTAACTCTCTTACATTACCGGGAAATGGGTACCTTTTTAATTTTTCTTTTGCTTCGGCAGAGAAGGAAATTTTACCCAATTTATTTTCTTTGGCAAAATCATCTAAAAAGAATTTTGCCAATAATAGTACATCATTATCTCTTTCGCGCAGTGGTGGTAACTCTATCGGAAAACCAAGTAATCGGTAAAATAAATCTTCTCTAAAATTACCTTTTTTAACTTCATCAGATAAGTTTCGGTGGGTTGCTTCAATAACCCTAACATCTACTTTTACACTTGTGTTGCCACCAACTCTTGTAACTTCTCTTTCTTGCAAAACACGTAATAATTTGGCTTGCATATTGATGTCCATTTCTCTTATTTCATCTAGAAAAATAGTTCCATTATTGGCTTCTTCAAATTTCCCAATTCGCCTGGCATTGGCACCTGTAAAAGCGCCTTTTTCGTGCCCAAATAATTCACTTTCAATTAGTTCATTTGGTATGGCCGAAATATTTACCGCAACCAATGGCTTTTTCTTTCGGGGTGAGTTGTAATGAATTGCCTTAGCAACCAACTCTTTTCCTGTGCCAGTTTCGCCTGTAATACTTACTGTTATGTTAGTTTTTGCAGATTTTTCCATCAATTTAAATATCCTCTGCATAGGGCTGCTATTCCCTTTTAAAATATTAAAGAAATCGTATTTTCCTTGGACTTCTTCTCTTAATGAGTTTAGTTCCTGCTTAAGATTAGCCTTTTCTTTAAAGTTTTTTAAATTTACCCACAACCGGTCTTTGGTGTCATCATCTTTAACTATTTAATCATAAATTCCTTCTTTTAGCAGGTTTACCGCTGTAAAAACATCTTCTTGCCCTGAAACAATTATTATTGGAATTTCAGGATTGAAATTTTTAACCTCTTTGATAAGCTTTTCGCAAGAAAGGTCAGGTAACGAGTAATCTAAAGTTACCACATCGGGCTTTTTGTGCAATGCGGCCAAAACGGCTTTCCCAGTTTCAAATCTTTCAACTTCATAATCAGGATTTAAAGAAACATGGTATTCTAAAATTTCGCCTTACCAAGTATCATCTTCAACAATAAATATCTTCATAAAAAAAGGATATGTTTCCAAATTTGGGAAAATTACCAAATGCTTGAATAATTTGTTTGCTTTTATTTTATATGAGGTTGTATAAACTGATAAGAGGCTGAATTAAAACACCTTAAAAAATACCTTTGCATGATAAAAACCAAAACATGAAAAAAATAATTTACAGGCTTGCTTTTGCAACTTTACTAGGAGGATTTGTTACTAGTTGTGGAGATGGAAAAAGCGAAGAACCCAAAAAAGAACAAATGGCAGTAAAAGAAATTTCACTACAAGACTTCTTCAAAAACTCTGAAAAGTCATCTTATCAAATTTCTCCAAATGGAGATTATTTTGCTTTTATGGCTCCTTATGAAAGCAGGATGAATGTTTTCGTTCAAAAAATTGGAACTGAAGAATCTACCCGTTTAACTGATGTAACTGACAGAGATATTGCAGGCTACATGTGGGCCAATAACGATAGAATTCTTTACTTAAAAGATAATGGCGGAGATGAAAACTTTGGTATTTATGGAATTAATATCGATGGTTCAAATTCTCAAAACTTAACAGCAGCAGAAGGTGTTAAAACCCAACTAATTGATGATTTAGAAAGCCTAGATGATTATATTATGGTTGGCTTAAATAGCAGAAATCCTCAAATTTTTGATCCATACAGATTAAACATCACAACAGGAGAAAAAGAAATGCTTTATGAAAACCCAGGCAATATTTCAGGTTGGATGACCGATCATGAAGGAAAATTAAGGGTTGCAACAACTTCTGATGGTGTAAACACTTCAATATTGTATCGCGATTCTGAAAAAGATGCTTTCAAATCAATTTTAACCACAAACTTTAAAGAGTCAATGTCGCCACAGTTTTTCACCTTCGACAATAAAAACTTTTATGCAGTTTCAAATCTTGGAAGAGACAAAGCTGCAGCTGTAATTTTTGATGTTGAAACAGGCAAAGAAACCGAATTATTATTTGAGCATCCAGAAGTTGATGTGAGCTACATTGGATATTCAAACAAAAGAAAAGTAATTTCTACAGCTGGTTATACAACTGATAAAAGCCACAGAAAATTCTTTGATGATGAAACCAAAAAAATGATTGAAAGCTTAGAAGCTAAGTTAGAAGGTTATGAAATTGGTATTGGTTCAGCAAACAAAGCAGAAGACAAATACATTGTAAGAACCTACTCTGATAAATCTAGAGGTTCTTATTATTTCTATAGCAAAACTGATGATAAACTAGAGAAAATTGCAGATGTAAGTCCTTGGATTGATGAAACCCAAATGGCTGACATGAAACCAATTCAATACCAAACAAGAGATGGTTTAACCATTAATGGTTACTTAACTTTACCAAAAGGTGTTGAAGCTAAGAATCTTCCTGTTGTTATGAATGTTCATGGAGGTCCTTGGGCGAGAGACAATTGGGGATTTAACCCTGAAGTTCAATTTATGGCCAACAGAGGTTTTGCGGTTTTGCAAGTTAACTTTAGAGGTTCTACTGGTTACGGAAGAGAATTTTGGGAAGCTTCGTTTAAACAATGGGGACAAAGCATGCAAAATGATGTAACAGATGGCGCCAAATGGTTAATTGATCAAGGTATCGCAGATCCCGAAAGAATTGCTATTTATGGCGGCTCTTATGGCGGTTATGCCACTTTAGCAGGGTTGGCTTATTCTCCAGAAATGTATGCTTGTGGAGTTGATTATGTTGGTGTTTCAAACTTATTTAGCTTTATGAAGACCATTCCTCCATATTGGCAACAGTATTTAGAAATGATGTACGAAATGGTTGGAAACCCAGAAACTGATAGCGCAATGCTAGCGGCTTACTCCCCAGCTTTAAATGCCGATAAAATTGTGGCTCCATTGTTTGTAGCCCAAGGCGCAAAAGACCCAAGGGTAAACATTAATGAAAGCGATCAAATGGTAAATGCCATGAAAGAGCGTGGAGTAGAGGTTGAATATTTAGTAAAAGAAAACGAAGGCCACGGTTTTAGAAATGAAGAAAATCGTTTTGAGTTTTACGAAGCCATGATGAAGTTTTTGAAAACTCACATTGGAGAAAAAACAGAAACACCATCCTAAATAGAATAAATTGCAAAGGGAAAAAGCCTCTTTCTTAGTTGGGAGAGGCTTTTTGTTTTTCAAAAATTTTAAACCAAGCATCAATCAATAACCTAGCTTTGCCACATGAATTTACTTTCGGTTGAGTTGGTGAGCAAAAGGTACGGTGAGCGTTTGCTTTTTGGAGATATTTCTTTTGGTATTCACAAAGGACAAAAAACAGCTTTAGTTGCCAAAAATGGAACAGGAAAATCTAGCTTGCTTAAAATTATTGCTGGTTTAGAACCGCCTGATTCTGGCAATGTTACTGTTAGAAATGGCATTACTGTAGGTTATTTGGAGCAAAGCCCAATTATAGACCCAACCAAAACTATTTTAGAGAATATTCTTCATTCAAATGACCCCAAACTGCAAGTTTTAATGCAGTACGAAAATGCCATTGAAGAAAATAATTATGAAAACATAGAGAAGCTTTTGCCCTTAATGGAGCAACACCAACTTTGGGACGCCGAATCTAAAGTTACTTCAATTTTAGGCGCTTTAAACCTTACTAGAGTCAATAGATTAGCCGATAAACTATCTGGAGGTGAGCAAAAAAGAATTGCTTTGGCAGGATTAATTTTTGCCAATCCCGATTTAATAATTCTTGATGAGCCTACCAACCACCTCGATTTAGATATGGTTGAATGGCTAGAGCAATACTTATCTGGTGCCAACCAAAGTATTTTGATGGTAACTCATGATAGGTATTTTTTAGAAAATGTTTGTGAGCATATTCTAGAAATTGACAACGAGCAATTGTATAGCTACGATGGCAATTTCACCTATTACCTTACCAAAAAGTCTGAACGCATTTCTAACGAAGAAACATCTATAGAAAAAGCTAAAAATGTTTTCCGAAAAGAGTTAGATTGGATAAGAAGGCAACCCAAAGCAAGAACAACAAAAAGCAAAGCCCGTGTTGACGCTTTTGACGATGTAAAAAAAGACGCATCAAAGCGAATTGACAAAAGTGAAATTGCTATTGATTTTAAAAGTGATAGGCTTGGTAATAAAATTTTAGAGCTACACAATGTGGGTAAAAGCTTCGAAGACAAAACCTTGTTTAAAAACTTTAACTACAAATTTTTAAAAGGCGATAAAGTTGGAATTGCAGGGAAAAACGGGGCTGGCAAAACAACCTTGGTAAACATAATTTTAGAAAGATTACAACCTGATACAGGCAAAGTAGTAATTGGCGAAACCGTAAAAATTGGTGTTTACGAGCAGAAAGGTTTAGAAATGAAAAAAGACCAAAGGGTTTTAGAAGTTCTAACCGAAATAGCAGAGGTAATTGAAGAGAAAGAAGGCAAAGTGGTTGATGCTGCCCGTTTGCTAGAAAAGTTTTTGTTTACTAGAAAAGACCAGCACAAAAAAACATCCACTTTAAGTGGAGGAGAGAGAAGAAGGTTGTATTTGGTTTCTGTTTTAATGGGGAATCCAAACTTTTTAATTTTAGATGAGCCTACTAATGATTTAGATATTTTAACCTTAAATATTTTAGAAGACTACCTTAAAAACTTTGATGGTTGTGTTTTGCTAATTACCCACGATAGGTATTTGTTAGATAAAGTGGTTGACCATACTTTTATTTTTGAAGGTGATGCTACCATAAAAGATTATGTAGGAAAATACACAGAGTACAGAGCTTCAAAAAAACAATTGAAAAGTGTGGCTCCTCCGAAACAAGAAAAAGAGACTAAAGAAAATCCAAAAGCCCAAGAAAAAAACAAATTGAGTTATAAAGAAAAACTTGAATTTGAAGAGCTTGATAAACTTGTGCCTAAAATGGAGGAACAAAAAGAAAAGTTAAATCAAGAAATTTCGTCGGGTGAACTTTCAGTTGAAGACCTTCAAAATAAGGTGAAAGAATTAGGGAAACTCACCGAGGAAATTGATGAAAAATCGATGCGATGGTTAGAGCTGGCAGAGCTGTATCAGCCTTAATTAGTTGAATTTGTATAAATTGTGACACTATTAGGAAATAAGGTTACTTACATTCGATTGAAATTAACTCAAAATCTAAAAATGTCATGAAAACCAACAAACTAAAAAATCTTGCTGCTGGAACAATTATGTTAAGCTCTTTATCACTTTTAAGTGTAGATGCTAACGCTGAAAACTTATTTAATACCGAAGATTTAGGAACTGGTTCTGATTTAAGAAGCAATATTCTAGAAGCCAATTTAAACTCTCCAGCTTTTATCAATGCAACTATAGAGTTGAAATGCGGTGAAGGAACTTGCGGAGAGGGAAAGAAAAAAGCAGAAGGAGAAAAAGCCGAAACGAAAGCTGCTGAGAAAACTGGCGAGCACAAATGTGGTGAAGGTAAATGTGGTGAAGAGAAAAAAGCAGAAGGAGAAAAAGCAACCCCAAAAGCCGAAGGAAAAACTGGGGAGCATAAATGTGGTGAAGGTAAATGTGGAAATTAATCCACAGAACAACATAAAATCAATTTAAATTTACACGTCATTCTTAATTTAGAATGACGTTTTTATTTATGGTAAAAGGAGTTGGAATAGGATTTAGAAGAGATATTGCCGATGAAATTATTGGCATGGTAAATCCTTCGCCAAATTTTATTGAATTGGCTCCTGAAAACTGGATTGATATGGGCGGGTACTGGCGAGCCAAACTAGATGAAGCCGCAGAAAAATACCCTATATCGTTACATGGCTTATCTCTAAGTATTGGAAGTCCAGATGAATTAGATTTTGATTTCTTAAAAAAGATCAAAGCCTTCATCAAACAATACGATATAAAAATTTACTCTGAGCATTTGTCTTACAGCAAGTGCGACAATGCACATTTATACGATTTATTGCCAATTCCGTTTACGCAAGATGCTGTTATCCATATCGCTGAGCGCATTAAAGTAGTGCAAGATTATTTAGAAATGCCTTTGGCAATCGAAAATGTATCCTACTACACTGCAGTTGCAGCAGAAATGAAGGAGCATGAATTTATTTCTGAAATCGTAAATAAATCAAATTGTAATTTACTTTTAGATGTAAATAATATTTATGTAAATGCCTTTAATCATGGTTACAATACCAAAGATTTTATCAATAATTTACCACTCGAAAAAGTAAGTTATATTCACATGGCTGGTCATGAAAAAGTAGCTGATGATTTAATTATAGACACGCATGGCGAAGCTATAATTGACCCAGTTTATGAACTTTTAAAATGGGTTTATCCAAAGCTTAATAATTCACCTGTTTTGTTAGAGCGCGATTTTAATTTCCCTGAAATAAATGAGTTAAAAAGAGAGTTAACACAACTTCACAAAATTACAAACCAAGAGGAAGTTGATGCTTAAACCAGAAACCATAAACCAACAAAGTAAACTAGCCCAATATTCACGTACTGGAGAAAAGCAAGATTTAATTTTATCAAACCCACAACATGTTTTTCAATACCGCAGACTGGTTTTTTATGTTGTATTGGGTATAATGCAACAGGCGTTTCCTATCGCTCAAAAAGCTATAGGAATTGAAAGTTTTAAAGCTTTGGTGAATGAGTTTTTTAATAGTCATAATTGTAAAACACCTCAAGTTTGGAAACTGCCTTTAGAGTTTTGCAATTGGTTTAAAACCTCAAATCAGGTTGATTTAAACCCATCTTATTTATCAGAATTACTCTACTTCGAATGGTTAGAAATAGAAGTTCACACCCAAAAAGATACTTCTACTGAAGGGTTAATGCCTTTTCAAGGAAATGCCATAAGTAGCTTACGATTAAATCCCTACTTAAAAAGCATCAATTTAAATTATCCCTATCATAAATTCTTACCAGAAGAATGGTTGAGTCAAAAAGCTGAATACCCAATGGTAATTTACAGAGGAGTTTCTGATTTTAAAGTACATTTTATGGCTGTTTCAAAATTTGGTTTAGGCGTAATACAATTTCTACTGCAAACTGAAAATTTAACTTTAGGTGAATTCTTGGAGATATTAACTCAACAAAATAACGAGGCTCAATCTGAAAACTTACAAAAACAAGTTCTAACATTTTTTAACCAACTTTCTCACAAAGGAATTCTTTTTGAAGCATCCAAATAGAGTCTCAAATCATTAGATTTGCCCGCACAAAAATTAGTTATGAAAAAAATATTGTTTCTTTTAGCTTTAATTCCAAGTTTAGTTTTTGCTCAAATTCCAACTTCAAATCCATCATTTACGGTTTTTCAAAGAGTTGGCACAGGCGAAGTAGAATTTACCTTCAAGGCTATTTCGATTGAAGAGCCGATTGAAACAATTTTACAAGCAGATAAAGCATATTACCCTGGAGGAAGAACCTATTTTATTGTTAGAACCAATAAAGACATGAGCTTCAGTGAAATGAATTTGCCAAAAGGGAATTATATAGGAGGTTTCAAAATGTTAGAAGATCAAGTTTATTTGGTTCTTGAGCCTGAAGACTTACCAAATGATTTAAATGAGGATGAATTGCGCGCTGAAGAAGGTATAAAAGTATTTTCATTCCCACTTGAAAGGCTTCCTGAGTTTGAATGTAGAGTTCAAGGACAATCGTTTATGGTAATGCCAAATCAAGGCGGATTGAATTACAGTGCAGTAACCTTTGTTTTAGGTGATCAAACCTTCTTTTTGACCATTGGAATTAATGATGATGATTTTTATGATAAAATGGTAAAAGACTTAAGTAAGGCAAATAAAAAAGAAACCAAAAAGTTCCTTTTAGCCTCAAAGTATTCTATTGAAGCAAATATTGATAGCCAAGAGCCTGAAAATTGGTTAAGATTAGTAGTTGAACAAGACCCAAGAAATTGGGAAGGTTATTTTTGGTTAGCCAAATTTTACGCTAAATCAAACAATTTTGATAAGGCAGTTAAGGAAATGGAAAAGGCCAAAATGGTTTTGCAAAAAGATAGGTACTTAAATGCTTTTCAGCAAAATGAGGTAAAAGATGAAATTGATTATTTGATGAAAGAGTGGAGCACTAAGATCTAATAAAACTCCTAAGATTATTGATAAGAGTAGAAAGAAGGATTACCAAAAAACAACCTATTACGTTTAGCCATAAATAAGCAATAACATCTGAGTAAAAGAAAAAGACTCCAATTACCAAAAGTTCAGCAACAATTGCAGCGTAAAAAACTGCAAAGGCTCCAACTCGCTTTAAGAAAAAAGCTACAATAAATATCCCTAAAATAGTTCCGTAAAATAATGAGCCTAAAATGTTTACGGCCTCTATTAGGTTTTCTAATAAATTAGCCACCAAAGCGAATCCTATTGCTATAAAACCCCAAATTGCTGTAATAATTTTAGAAGCATTTACATAATACCTTTCTGAGCCATTTTTCTTGAGTAACCGTTTGTAAAAGTCAATCATGGTGGTGGTGCCCAATGCATTAAGCTCTCCTGAAGTAGACGACATAGCTGCCGAAATAATCACAGCCAACAGCAATCCCACCAATCCTTTTGGCAAATAGTTTAATATGAACGATAGGAATACATAGTCAGAGTCTTTGGCATCGTTACCCGGAAAAGCCTTTCTAACAACATCCTTAGCCTCGTTTCTTATTTCTTTTTCTTTATCGTCATATTTGAGTAATTCACTTTTTGCGTATTCTTTATCTCCTTCTTTTGCAGATAAATATCCTTGTATAGCATTTTGCTTTTCTACATAGTTTGCCTGATGTTTATCCTCTACTTTTTGAAATTCTTCAGCATATTCTGAGTTTTGAATTAGGTTTACAGAGGCTTGGTCAAACAAAACTTGATGTTGCTGAAACTGAAAAAACACAAATACCATTATTCCGCATAACAGGATAAAAAACTGCATAGGTATTTTTAGCAAGGCGTTAAACATTAAGCCTAGTCTGCTTTCTTTAACCGATTTGCCGCCTAAATAGCGTTGCACTTGAGATTGGTCTGTGCCGAAATAAGAAAGGGCTAAAAACAAGCCTCCTGTAATACCGCTCCAAAATGTATAGCGCACATCTAAATCGAATGAGAAATCAACAATATTTAGCCTGTTCATAGCGCCTGCAATTTCCAAACCCTCGGTCATTCCAACGCCCTCAGGAAACTTGCTTAAAATGGTGAAAAACGCGATGAACATTCCCGCCATAATAACGCCCATTTGCCATTTTTGGGTTAAGCTAACTGCTTTGGTGCCTCCAGAAACCGTGTAAATAATTACCAAAAAGCCTACGAATAAAATGGTGAAAGTTAAGTTCCATCCCAATGCCGCAGATAAGATAATAGCAGGAGCATAAATTGTTATTCCGGCTGCTAAACCACGTTGCACCAAAAACAAGAAAGCGGCTAAAAGGCGAGTGTTTAAATCAAATCTTTTTTCCAGATATTCATACGCTGTAAATACGTTAAGTCTGTAGTAAATTGGAATAAATACAGCCGATACAATAATGAGTGCCAATGGCAAACCAAAATAGTTTTGTACGAATGCCATTCCGTTTTCGTAAGCCTGCCCAGGTGCAGAAATAAACGTAATTGCACTTGCCTGAGTTGCCATTACCGATAAACCAATTACAGCCCAACCCATGGTATTTCCACCACGCAAATAACCATGAATATCAGTGCTTTTTCTGGTTTTCCAAACCCCATAAGCCACAATGCCAAATAGGGTAGATAACATTACAATCCAATCAGCAACGCTCATGAAAAGTAATTTGAAAACCAAACAAAAAATATCACATTGGCAACAAAAAAGGCCAATACGAAAATGTACACCCTAAACCATGAGTTAAAAAACTTTTTCATTAAGGTTGGTTTGGTTTGTAGCTTAATATATTGGCAAGTAATCTATAAGCTCCGGGCACTCCTTTTGGCAATTGCCTAAAAAAGCTTATTCCACAATAAACAAAAGCACCTTTGCCATAATCTGTTACTAATAACGCGCCTTCAGCAGGCTCTTCGCCTGGATCGTTCCAAGAAATAAGGGTAGTGTATTGTTCATCCCAATCTTCAGCAAAGTATAAACCTCTTTCTTGAACCCAATTTTCAAAATCTTTGTCTGTTATTTTGTTAGGTGAATTGAAAATAGGATGTTTTGGGTCAAGTATTTTGGCCGGAGCTTCCTCTCTGGTTACCCTTGTTCTTGAAACTTTAAAAGGGTAGGGGCCAATTCCATCTGTTGCGCTTCCTGCTGTGTTATATTGTACCACATAAGTTCCACCATTTTGCATGTATTGCAACAAAGCATCTTTACAAAATGCCATTTGTTCTTGGGTGTTGTAAAGTCTTATTCCTCCAATAATAACATCGAAACTGCTTAAATCAGCGGTGTTTAATTCGTTTGGTGAAAGTTGAACTACCTCAATGCCTAGGTTTTGAAGCAATTCAGCAACTTCATCTCCGGCGCCCATCAAATAGCCAATCTTTTTTAAGTTTTGTTTCAAATCGAGTTTTAAAACTTTTACTTGAGAAACTGGAAAAAGAACTTGTTTGGTAATGTGGTCATATTCTATGGTTTTTATACCTCTTCCATAGCTTTCTCCATCTTTACCTGATGCAGAAAAAACTATTATTCCTTCACTACTTTCAACAATAGGCTTAACATTAAAAGTTACAGTTTTTTCCTCGCCTATTTCTTCAAATTCTAATTGTGAGATTCCATTTTCAATTTCCCAACCTTCTGGCATACTTACTTTTATGGTAATGGTTTCGCCAACCAAAAGAGATTTAACTACTACACTTATTTTTTGCCATTCATTTTGGGTGTAAACTAAATTATCTACAGAAGGAGTTACCATTAATGAGGGATAATTTTTGAAATCTACCCTGAGTTCACCTTTTACCCGGTCTCTCCATTTGTATTCTGCCGCTTGATTAATGGTTACTGTTTGGTTTTCAATTTCAAAAGTAATTTCAAAGTTTACAAAAGGGTTGTTTTGTGGCAAACCAACATTTTCTTGATTTTCTACATAAAACATATTGGTGAAATTCTCAAAAAGCCAATAGGGTTGAGATATTTGGGCATCAATAGCTTTAAATACTAGGTTTTCTTTCAAAACTTTGTTGTTTTCTGCCGTTTTTTCAATTTTAATTTCAGTTTGAGAGTAACTCGGTTTTACATTTTTAACCAAAACTGGTAAGTTGCTAGGATTTATAATATTTAACTCGAAATTATTAGCGTCTAGGTTTGAGGAAGTAAATTCTCGATCGGTTAAAACCTCTGTGTATAATCCTAAGCAGGAAACAATTAGGTTGTCAACCTCCTTCAATTTGATGTTTTTTTGAGGGAAATTAATTTTACCAATTTCAGCTTTTAAACTCAAAAGAGCCTTTACGCTATTGGCAGGAATTTGGGGATTAAAATTTTCTGTGATTTCATTGATTGACTTTTCAATTTTTTCGCCATTCGAAATTCCTTTCCAAGAAATTTCATTTTCATTAAATAAGCCATTGGTTCTTTTTTCACCTTTTACAAATTTTATGTATTCGGTTTCAGAACCTCTTGCCGAAGTGGTTCCAAAGCCTTGGCTTTTATGTTTTGATCGAGCTAAAGATGCTATTTCGTTATGCCATTGACCCAACTCTGGATTAAAAGTACCTATGTCTAGCTTAATAAAGTCTTCGTTGTTTTTGGCTTGTTCGGGAATGGTTTTGTCCCACCAACTAGATGTATTAAAATACAACGATTTTGGCTGCCAAACCTCTACATATTTAAGCTGGTATGCGGCAAAGTTTGGGTCTGCGGCTTTGTCAAAAGCCTCTTCGGCCAAAATTGCTGATGCTGAATGATGGCCATGACCTGCATAATTATTAGGTGGAAACCTCGTAATCATTACCTCGGGTTTAAATTTTCTAATGGCCCAAACCATGTCTTCTAAAACAACATCTTTATCCCATTTTTCTAAAGTTTCTTCAGAGCTTTTTGAATATCCAAAATCTACAGCACGGGTAAAAAATTGGCCGCCACCATCTAATTTTCTAGCTTCAAGCAATTCTTGTGTTCTTAACAAACCAATATATTCTCCTTTTTCTGCACCGATTAAGTTTTGACCTCCATCACCTCGAGTTAAGGATAAATAGGCAGTTCTTATTAATTCTCCTTTCGATAAATAGGCAATTAGTCTTGTGTTTTCATCATCAGGATGAGCCGCGATATACAAAACACTTCCAGGCTTTTTTAGCTTTTTTAAATCAAGTAAAATTTCAGATGATGATTTCTGAGCTACTAAAGTGCCAACTAAAAAAAATGCAAATGCAATGCTAAATAGTTTCCTCATGGTTTTAAATTGGGTTGCTAAAATAAGGGTTTAAGCTACTTTTTGTTCAGATAAAATTATTGAGAACTTAAACCTCTCTAGTTAATGTATTGAAATAGCGCTTTGTTAGTATTTTGGCAGGAAGGTAAGATGCGGCAAACCCAATAAAAATAACTGTTGTAAATACCACAATTATGTCAAACAATTCAATGGCCATGGGGTAATATTCTACAATTACTCCCTGCAAAGGCACAATACCAATTGTTTGTTGAGCCCAAGTAAGCAAAAGTCCAAAACCTATTCCACCAACCCCACCAACCAAGCTTATTAATAATCCTTCAATTAAAAATATTTTGAAAACGGTATTTTCTGTAGCTCCTAAACTTCTTAAGGTAAAAAGGTCTTCTCTTTTATCTATAATGAGCATGGCGAGGTTGCCAATTAAATTAAAAGTGGCTACTACAAGCACAAAACTCAATATTAAAAAGGTTACCCACTTTTCTGTTTTATTGGTTTTGTAAATTATTTCATTTAGCTGATATTTTGTTTGAACTTGATAATCTGGGCCTAAAATTTTATCGATTTCTGCTTTTAGTATCTCTGGGTTTATGTTTGGTTTTAATGAAATTTCATAAGCCGACATTTGGTCGTTTTTCATCAATAAGCTTTGGGCGAAATGATAAGGTACCAAAGCATATTTGTTGTCAAAATCGGGGTTTATGGCAAAAATACCTGCAGGCATAATAGGCTGTACCCTAAAAGCATCTGCTAAATTCGGGTTTACCTGCTTTGTGTTTTTTGCTGCATAAATGAAAATGGGTTGAAGGGCATTGTCAAGGTAAAGTCCAATTTTATCTGCAATGCCATAGCCAATAACAGAATAGTTCAAATCTTCTTTTTCTAAAATTAACTCGCCTTCGTAAATCATAGAATCAATTCCTGAATGGAGTAAAAAGCTTTCTTCAACTCCTTTTATGGTGGCAAATGTTTGCTTTTGGTTGTATTTTAAAACCACAGTTTCTTCTAAAACTTTGGTTCCGCCAATAATGCCTTCAAGATTCAAAATTTCATCTTCTGGAAAAGTTTCTTCGTTAAAGGTTTTGCCTAGTGTTGCTGTTATTTTTATATCAGGGTCGAAGGAGCTGTAGAGTGATTCTACTAATTTTTCTAAGCCATTAAAGGCGGATAAAATTACAATAAGTGCCAAAGATCCAATGGCAATTCCTCCCATTGAAATGGCTGTGATGATATTGATAACATTCCTGCTTTTTTTGGCAATTAAATAACGAAAGGCTACAAAAAATGGGAAGTTTTTCAAACCAAATTTACTTTAAAAGCTCGTCAATTCTTTCAGCGTAATCTAAAGAGTCGTCGATAAAAAAGCTCAAATTTGGAATTCGACGTAAGTTCTTTTTTAAAATATTCCCAAGACTTAATCTTATTTCAGGAGTTTTAGTTCTAATCATTTTTAGAACCTCGTCTGCATCTTTAGAAGGAAAAACACTCAGGTAAGCTTTTACTTCGAGTAAATCGGGAGAAATTCTAACCTGTGTAACAGTAACCATTTTGCCGGGTATAAAACCGGGTGTTACTTTTAAAAAAATACCAGCCAATTCTTTTTGAATTAACCTCGATACCTTCTGTTGTCTAAGTGTTTCCATTGGTGCAAAAATAAGCACCAAAAAGCATTTAAATGAATAAATATCAAACACTTAAAATATCACTATTTTTACGGCCAATTATTAATTGAATATGAAAAAAATTTACTCTTTATTTTTATTAGCCTTTGCCTTACAATCAACAGCTCAAATAACTGTTAATAGTTCAGATTTTGGCACAATAGGCGATAGTATTTTTTTGGCCGTAAATAACAACCCAACAGCGAGTATTTCAGTTGGAAGTACTGGTCAGCAAACTTGGAATTTCTCATCGATTGGTTTCGGAGTTTTAGATACAATTTACTTTGCAAACCCACAGACTACAGGTTTCTCTACTATTTTTCCTGTTGCCACAGAAGTTACTGGAAATGATAATGACCTTACTTATTTTAATAATAATGCTGGATTTAGAGCAATTGATGGCCAAGCAGGCGATTTGTTTGGTGATGGAAATATTTATGCTGTTAATTTTAATCCAGATTTAACCTTATTAAATTTTCCTGCAACTTATCTCGATTCATTTTTAGTTTCAACGGTAATTGATACCACAACAGATACAAGTATTGTTATTCCTCCATTATTCAATTTCGATTCAATAAGAATAAAGAGAACTATTATTTACAATTCTAAAATTGATGGTTATGGCTTTATCACTACTCCGGCCGGAACTTTTAACTCAATAAGACAATATCGAGTAGAAACTCAAATTGATACTTTATATACTCATACCACTGGAGGAGCCTGGGCCTTGGCGCCATTAAATGCCACTACTAGCTCTACAATCCATAAATACATTTGGTATAGTTCTTTAAATAAATACCAAGTTTTTGAGGCCGAAGTATCAGGCGCAGGTGGAAATATTACTTCTGCAAAATTTTTATTAGGTGGAAATATGTCTGCTTCTATTTCTGTTTTTCAAGGCCCAAACTGTTTTAATAGCTGCGATGGTTTTGCTATTGTTGATGTAGTTGGCGGAACACAACCTTATACTTATCAGTGGTCTTCAAACTCTGGAAATCAAACCAATGACACTGCATCTGCACTTTGCGCAGGACTTTACCACGTTACTGTTTATGATGTTTTTGGTGATAGTGCAACTTCATTAATTAATTTAAGTCAACCAAGTGCAGCATTAAATATTGATACTAATTTAATTACCCCTGAAAGTGCTTTTGGCAACGATGGAGCTATTGATGTGAATGTAACAGGAGGAACAACTCCATACAGTAATTTATGGAGTACGCTTGATACCTCTCAAGATATTAGTGGTTTAGCTACTGGAAATTACTCATTAACTGTAACCGATGCAAATGGTTGTATGGATAGTTTAAGCTTTTTTGTGCCAAATGCAGCGGCAAGTTTAACCGCCTCAACTACTGTTATAAATAATGCTAGTTGCTTTAATACTTGCGATGGGGAAGCTAAAGTTATAGCTGCTGGGGGAGCAACTCCTTATACATACAAGTGGAGCAATAGCCAAACCGATACTTTAGCCAACGGACTTTGCTTTGGAAACTTCTTTGTAACTGTTTATGACGCAACAAATGATTCTGCAATTGCATCAGGAAACATTGCTCAGCCTTCAGTATTAATAGCGGATACGGTTTCTGTAACTTCAGAAACTTCAGCAGGAAATGATGGTGCTATTGATGCAACAGTTTCAGGAGGTACTTCTCCCTATAGTTATGCTTGGAGTAATGGAGATACAATGCAAGATATTTTTGGTTTAACTACTGGAAATTACTCACTAACAGTAACTGATGCCAATAATTGTTCTTCAACTTTAAGTGTGTTTGTTCCTTTTTCAGGAGTAAGCCAAGGAATCACTTATTTCAGCAATGAGTTTGGCGCACCAGGTGATGTTGCTTATTTGGCATTTGACCCTACAATTCCGAATGTTGATATTTCTTCTGTTGGCAATACAAATTGGAATTTTAACAATCTTCAAATTGGAACTTTAGATACCATAAGCTTTTTGAATCCTGCCAATACAGTTAATGGCGTGAAATTTCCCAATGCCAACCTGGTAATTGCTAGAAAAAATGACACAGCGTACGTAAATAAAACCTCATCAAGTTTAGTTGTAGAAGGAATTGTTGCCGATGCTTTTGGTTTAGGAGGTTTAGCTGCTATTCAGTTTAATCCTTCTTTAAAAGATTTAGAGTTTCCTATTTCGTTTGGTCAAAGTTTTGTTTCTACAACTGTAATAGATAGCTCATTAGATACCACAGTTCAAATATTCGACTCAATTAGGGTTAAAAGAATTATTACCAATATCAGTAAAATTGATGGATATGGAAATATGATAATTCCTGCTGGAAATTACAGTGCAATTAGACAAAGAACACAGCAAATTTCTATGGATAGTATTTGGGGGCACTCCTTGCTTGGATGGCAAAATATTCCTCAA
This sequence comes from Flavobacteriales bacterium, assembly GCA_018609045.1. Lineage (GTDB taxonomy): Bacteria > Bacteroidota > Bacteroidia > Flavobacteriales_G > Salibacteraceae > JAAZVO01. The sequence goes on along the minus strand of JABAYK010000009.1, from coordinate 84,529 downwards.
TTAAATACTGTTGAAACTGTTTACCAGTTTAGATGGTTTGCCAAAGGCGAAACTTTTCCAATTGTGGTTGTAGAGGCAGATGATAGCACAAGTAACATAACTTCTGTGGCTTTTAAAATAGGCAATAACTTATTAGCAACCATTACTAATAAAACAGATATTACATGCAATGGTGATTGTGATGGTGAAGCAACTGTACAAGGTATAAGTGGAGTTGGACCATACAATTATTATTGGGATGCCAATACTGGCAATCAAACTGGGGCAACGGCATCAAACCTTTGCCCAAATACATATGCTGTAACTGTTGTTGATGCCAATATGGATTCGGTGTTAACAACCGTTCAAATTACAGAGCCTTTGGTTTTGGTGGTTACTTTAAACAATACTGTTTCTGAAAGCGACCCTGGAAATAATGGATCAATTGATATTAATGTAACTGGCGGAACATTGCCGTACAAGTATGCTTGGAGCAATACAAGCCAAACTACACAAGATGTTAACGGATTAGCAGGAGGTAGTTACACGGTAACTGTAACAGATTACAATAATTGTAATGAAACTTTGCAAGTAACCTTAAACTCAACTGTTGGTTTACCTGAGATTAATAAACAAAATTTTGAGATGTTTCCGAATCCTTCAAACGGAGAATTGAATATAGTTTTTGAGAATTCAACCCTAAGAAAAATTTCAATTTCAGATGTTTTAGGAAGTGTGGTTTTTGAAACATCAACAAATCAATTAAGAGAAACTTTAGATTTGAATCAGCTTGAAAAAGGAATGTATTTAATTTCTATTTCAACCACTGAAGGAAATAAAATCTTAAAAAGGTTGATTTTGAAATAAAAATTAAACTGAATTTAAATAAAAAAGGGAAGACTTTAAGCTTCCCTTTTTTTCGGGTTTAAATTAGGTTAATGAGTTCATTAATAAGGAAAAACTACCCGGCAAAATAAGTTTCTAATTCCTTCAAAGTGTTTTCGTTGGTTTTGATATCGTGCACAATTTTACCGTGCTCTAAAACCACAATACGTTCGCAAACATCTGCTACATGATTTAAATCGTGAGAAGAAATAAGCATGGTTACTTCGCGCTCTTCTTTTAGCTTTTTAAGCAAGGCTTTTAGTTTTATTTGGGTAGAAGGGTCGAGGTTGGCAAAAGGCTCATCTAAAATTAGAATTTCAGGTTCGCCAATTAAGGCCGCAACAATGCCTATTTTCTTTTGGTTTCCTTTTGAGAAATCACGTAAATATTTGCTTTTGCCTAAAATTTCATTATGAAAAAATCCTTCAAATTGACCAACAAATTCATCAACTTGTTGCGCAGAAAGACTGTGTAATTTTCCTATGAAATGAAAATATTCTTCAGCAGTTAAAAAATCGATTAAGAATCTTTCGTCTAAATAAGAGCCTGTAAAGTTTTTCCAAGCTTCAGAGTTTGAGGTAACAACATCTTTAAAAGTAGCTGTGCCTGAAGTAGGCTGAATTAAATCTAACATTGACCTAAACATGGTCGTTTTACCTGCGCCATTGTTTCCTACCAATCCAAAACTTTCACCTTTTTCAATGTTAAGGCTTTCAATATCTAGCGCAGAAAAGTCGCCATATAACTTGGTTAAATTATTTATTGATATCATTATTCTCTAAAATTTGAAGCGATTTTATAACGTTGCTCTCTTAATCTTTCGGTAAGTAATTTATTGAATGTTTTGGTTAGTAAAATTCCAATACCACCCGCAACAAATAAGGATATAAGTCCGGCGGTTTCACCTACAATTAAATAAAATAATCCATAAAGAAATACTGGTAACCCCATAACAGGAATCATCAAAATGAATTGTTGGGCACCTGTGCCCTGATAATTCATAAAACTACTTTTAGATAAATCTATTTTTTTTGGGTTAAATGTGGCTGTGTAAAGCACTATCCAAGAGGTTACACCTATATTAAAAACAGCAACAGCAGCATTAAACAGAACTATTTTCCAACCGAAGTAAGCATATATTAAAGAGAAAATAAACGCAGCTACCACGCTTGCAGTAAAAAGGTAAAACTTTGCCGAAATATAATCGGATAACTGAACATTACGGGCCAAAAGGCCATCAAAATAGCCACTCTCCCAACTAATTAAAAACTGACCATAATTAAGCATAAACATGCCTGTAATAATTAATCCGAATAGAATTAAGCTAAATGCATTTTGGCCACCAGTAGGGTAAAGAATAAAGCCGTAAAACACAAAAAGAAATGAAACTATGGCAACAGATTTTGACCTTTTGTTTCTCCAAATTAATTTTAGTTCAACTTCAATGAGTTTACCAATTTGCTCAAACCTGTTGAGGAAAGAAATATTGGTTGATTTTATGTTTTTCTTTTTTGAATCTTCAAAATTTTCGAGGTAAGCGTTTTTTGCGTAGAATTTGTAAACAATAAGGTAAGTTAAACCCATTATTGCCAAAGGCCCCAAAAGCCAAACAGCATTGTAAATTGCACCATCAAAAAGCAATCTGCTAAACTCCCCAATTTTTACAATATCAAAATAATCTAAAGCTATTAATGAAGCAATTAATCCACCAAAACCTAAAACAATTTGTGGCTTTTCTGCTAATACCCTCTTAAGGTATATGCTTAAAAAGTTGTTGATGCCATTAAAAGCAAAAAGGGCAAAAATCCAAAACCAAGCCCCCGAAGAGCTTTCGTATTTGGCAATCCAGCCAATGGCAAACGGAATAGCCATAATAAAAATGGAGGTATTAAACACATTGGCTAGAGATTTTACCAAAGTAAAATGAATCATTTTCTTTTTATTTACAGGCAAGTGTAGGTAGGGTATCAAACTCAAAACTGGAATTGGCTGCATGTAAAACCTCAGGAAAATATCTATTAAAAAGTAATAGAGTAAACCATAGTTTAGGTTGGTAATAGGACTTTCGCCAGGGAAAATTTTTAGGAGTATATCACCAGCAACATAACCTAAAAAAGCAAAATTTAGGGCTAAATACAAAAAGAGTAAACCCATTAAAAAGTTTACAAAAGCGCTTTTTTGCCAAACTGAAGACCTGAAAAATTCTTTCCAGGAGTGTTTTACAAGTTCTATCATTTCAGGGGTTGTGTAGATCAAATTTAAACCTAAAGTGGTAAGGCTCAATTTTTTTTTACAAATGGTAAAATGAAATTAATATGTGGTAAATTTCCATTTTTTATAGATGAAAATTTTTATAAACTTGAAGGGTATTTCTTTCAGATTACTCATTTTCTTTTCGGTAATTATTTCTGGTTGCAATCTAAAACCTAATAATTCTTTAACTAACTTAGAAGTGGGTTCAAGTTTAAGGGCACTTGAAGTTGAGGATGACTCCTTGGTTTGTTTTGCCGGCTCAAATGGCGTTTTTGGCATTACAAAAAATGGTGGTAAAAGTTGGTTTGTTGATGCCATTACTCACCCAAAAGTTGATTTTAACTTTAGGTCGATTGGTTATACAAATTCTGCATTAATTGTAGGTTCAATAAACTCGCCAGCAATATTTCTGCGAAGTACAGATTTTGGAATTTCATGGGATACAGTTTACAAAGAGATTCACCCAAAAGCTTTTTATAACTGTATAAAATTTTGGGATGAAAAAAATGGAATTGCTGTTGGCGATGAAACCGAAGGTTGTTTGAGTATTGTTACCACAGCCGATGGTGGGAAAACTTGGAAAAAAAGAATTTGTGATAGTTCAATTGTTGTTGCTGAAGGAGAGGCAAATTTCGCGGCCAGTAACTCAAATATTGCAGTTTACAAAAAGCATTGTTGGATTGCCACAGGGGGTAAAAAAGCAAGGGTCTTTTATTCGGCAGATTTTGGTGAGACTTGGACTAATTATGAAGTTCCTATTATTCAAGGAGAACAAATGACAGGAATTTATTCAATCGACTTTTATGATGAAAATTTGGGTTTTGTTATTGGAGGAGATTGGAACAACAAAAACAGTTTTTCAAAAAACAAAGCCATAACAACTGATGGCGGTAAAACTTGGAGTTTGGTAGCTGATGAAAAATACCCTGGTTATAGGTCTTGCGTAAAATTTGACCCAAATGGAAATGGAGCAAAACTCATGGCTGTTGGGCCAACGGGTATTTCAGAATCTTTAGACTCAGGAAAAACATGGAATCATATTTCAGATAGTGGTTTTTATGCTGTTGGGTTTTCGCCTTCAGGTAATACTATTTGGATGAGTGGGAAGAATAAGGTGGTGAAGTATTAAGTTAATCATCATTCTATGTTTGTAAATGGAATAAACTAATAGTCATTTATTAACCACTAAAGGAAAAGATGAGGAACCTGTTTATTTAAAAAAAATATAGTCATTTCGGGTTTCTGCAACGCAGCAGAAGAAGTATCGAGAACTATACAAAACCGCTAAACCAAAATAAACACCTCGTTGCGAGCCCCGAAAAATTTCGGGGGCGAAGCAATCTTAATAAATGGCATGACTCAAAAAAGATTGCTTCAAAACTCCACTATGTTTCGTTTTTCGCAATGACGGAACCATATTTGAAAACGTTGTCCAGAATGTGGTGCAGCGTATGCGGAAAGCAATGTGACATATGAGCTTTTTATTACGATAAATAATTAATGAGACTCTTTGTCCCGCAGGAGCGGGACTCTGAGTGACGGAACCAAAAACTAAAAACCAAGAACCAAAAAATTTTCAATCGTCTTTAGTCCTTCTATCCTTGCTCCATCTACTATTTCCCCAATCCCTCAATTTGCTTTAAAACCTCATTGGCCTCAGCAGCTTTTGCATCACTTTGGGTTCTATTTACCTTAGCTATGTCGTAACTTTCTTTCAATAGCTTTTTATACTTTTCTTGAAGTTTTTCTTTTTCTGTTTTCTTTTTGAATAACCCAAACATAATTTTACTTTTTAGTAAAACTGTTTATTCATTAATAAGTTTAAAAGGAATTGTTTAAGCCCAAATGTTGGCTTCTTCTAAGTGTATTTCTTTGCCAAAAAACATTTGGGCATTTTGCTCGAAAGTATATGTGTAATCAGATAAAAAGAATTGGTGTTTTGGGTTTGGAGAGTTTCCCAAAAGGTTATTTTCTAGCAGAATTAACCTCAACTTTTCGGCAATAACTTCACTTGAATCAAAAATATTTACCGATTCGCCCAAAACTGCTACAATGTCTTTTTTTAACAAGGGGTAATGGGTGCAGCCTAAAACAATTGAGTCAATATCTTTTAATTCGGCAGTATTTAAATATTCTGCCAAAATCAATTTACTAATTTGGGTATTGTAAAAGTTTTCTTCAACCAATGAGGCTAAAAGGGGAGTAGCTTTTTCAATTACTTCAAGTTTCTGATTTAGTTTTTGAATTTTGGTTTTGTAAATGCCGCTTCTAATGGTTCCTTTTGTGCCAATAACGCCAATTTTAGATGATGTTTTATGGTTAACAACATAGCTTGCCATTGGGTCAATAACATTTAGGATTGGGATTTTATCTCCGAATTTTTTTTGGATAACATCATATCCATATGAAGAAGCTGTATTGCATGCAATAACAATGGTTTTTGCTTTTTTAGAAATCAGAAACTCAGCAATTTTTTCGGAGTAATGGGCAACTGCAGATTCTGATTTATCGCCATAAGGCAGGTGAGCGGTATCGCCAAAGTAAACTATGTTTTCATTTGGCAATAGTCTATAAATAGCATTGGCGACTGTTAAGCCGCCAATGCCTGAATCAAATATTCCTATAGGGTTAGTATTATTAATAACCCAAAAATTATAAACCTAATTTAGTTTTTACCAAAGGTAAAATGTCATCACCATCAGGAAAAACTAGTAAAGAACCTGAAGCAGTATCAAAAACATAGGTAAACCCGTTTTCTTTGGCTACATCGTTAATGGCTTGATTGGCTTTTTCAATCATTGGCTCCATTAATTCTTCTTCTTTTTTGGCAATAGATTGTTGGGCTTTTACTTGAAAATCTCTAATTCTTCTTTCAAGATCTGCTAATTCTTCTTCTTTAGCCTCTCTAACAGGGTCTGCCATTACCTTAGCGTTAGTTTGATACTCTGTTAGTTTCTTTTCGTACTCGTTGCTCATACTGCCTAATTGCTCTTCTAGAGATTTTGCAAAAGTTTGCAAAGAGGTTTCTGCTGTTTTACGCTCAGGCATCATAATTAACAAATCGTTTGAGTTAACATGGCCAATTTTTAGTTTGGTTTGCGCAAAACTTGCGGCAGGAAATAAAGTAAGTGCTATTAGGATTAAGGTAAAAATGTTTTTCTTCATGATTTTGATTATTAAGTTGGCAAAAATATATTTATTCTAGTTATTTCAATTTTCTAATTAATTCTTCGCTTTTATCATACTTAGGATCAGAGTAAAGTATGTTACTTTGACCAGCTACATCAAAAATTATTGCATAATTATTACGGGTAGCCATTTCTTTTATTTCTGCAAAAACTTTGTCTTGAATAGGTTTAACCAATTCTTTTCTTTTTTTAAAAAGTTCACCTTCTAACCCAAACTTTTGTTTTTGGTAAGTTCTGGCTTCTTCTTCTTTTTTGGCAATTTCTTCCTCTTTCTTTTTTTTCATTTCGTCAGTTAACAAAATTTGCTCTGCCTTAAAAGCCTTTCTTAATTCTTCAAGCTCAGCATATTTTGCTTCAATGGTTTTTTGCCATTGCTCGCTAAGTGCGTCTAGTTCAACTTGTGCTGTTTGATAATCTTCCATACTCTCCAGAATTAAATCTGTATCGATGTAAGCAAATCTTTGGCCAAAAATTGAAACCCCGAAAAACAGGGCGAAAACGAAAAGAATTATTTTTTTCATACTATAAATCTCCTAAGTTAGCTCCTATGGTAAAATGAACTTGTGATTTTGGCATTCCAGGTTGTCCTGGGATGTCATCAAACCTGTGCCCCCAATCTAAACCAAGTAAACCAAACATGGGTAAAAATACTCTAATACCAAAACCAGCAGATTTTTTCACATCAAATGGGTTATAAGAATTAAAAGAACTCCAAGCGTCACCTGCTTCTGCAAACACTAAACCATAAATTGTAGCAGAAGGATTTAGGGTAAATGGATACCTTAATTCAGCTGTATATTTTGAAATTATTGTACCTCCATTAAAAGGAGAAACAGATTGGTCGTTATAGCCTCTTAATGCAATAATTTCTCTACCATCTAAAGCAAATCCGGTAAGTCCACTACCTCCTAAATAAAACCTTTCAATAGGAGCTGGGCCAACAGATTTATTCCATTGTCCTAAAAATCCAAAACCAACTTTGGTGTTTAAAACTAAGTTACCGGCAAGCGTTGTAAAAGTAGAAGAGGTAAATTTCCATTTGTAATATTCTACCCACCTGTATCTTTCTTGTTGGGTTCTGTTAAATACTTCTTGGTTTGTTAAAATTTCATCTTTAGCCTCGGCTTCATTTATTACTTGTTGCTCAAGGTTATTATAATTTTTACCATTTACCCATGAGTATGGAAACGTGGTTTGCCCCGAAACTTTAAACTGAGATCCCATTCTAGGATAAATAGCTTGGTCTATAGAGCTTCTTGATAAAGTTGTTCTGAAAAATAAGTTGTTGGCTACCCCGGTGGTAAAAATAAATTGGTTCCAATCTTTTAAATCATATTTCTGGTAACTTAATTCATATTGAATTGTAAAGTAATCATCAGGCCACTTTAATCTTTTTCCTAATCCTACAGATAAACCTGTAATGTTTACATAAGCTCTATTTGGGTTTAAAACTCTTTTGCCATCTGCACCTGTTGAGTCTTGTAAAAACTTACGAGCAGTTGATTGGGCAGAATAATATGCAGTTAAAGAAAATGAATTTGGTTTTTTCCCACCTAGCCAAGGTTCGGTAAAACTTAAATTATAGGATTGGAAAAAGAACCCATTACTTTGTGCTCTAATAGATAGCCTTTGGCCATCGCCAGATGGAACAGGTCTCCAAGCACCTTTTTTAAAGAAGTTTCGGGTAGAAAAGTTATTAAAACTTACACCTAAAGTTCCTACAATTCTTCCAGCACCAAAACCACCAGATAATTCTATTTGGTCTGAAGGTGATTCAACTACATCATATTCAATATCTACAGTTCCATCTTCTTGATTTGGTTTAGGGTTTATGGCAATTTGCTCTGCATCAAAATAACCTAAAACAGATAATTCTCTTTGTGAACGAATAATATCACTTCGGCTGAAAAGTGTACCAGGATAAGTTCTCAATTCCCTTATTACAACGTGGTCATTTGTTTTTGTATTTCCACCAACGGTAATTTCATTTATTCTTGCTTGTTGGCCTTCATAAATTTGAATTTCAAGATCTATTGTATCATTTCGTACGCTTGTTTCAACTGGATTTACTTGGAAAAATAAGTAGCCATCATCCATGTACAAAGACGAAATGTCTTTGCTATTAGGATCCATAGAGAGCCGAGCGTCTAATTTCTCGGGGTCATAAATTTCACCTTTTTTTATTCCAAGCGTATTTGATAAAATTTTGGAAGCATATTTTTTATTTCCAACCCAATTAATATCTCCAAAATAGTACTGATGGCCTTCTTTTACTTTCATGTAAATAGAAACTTCATCCTCGCCACTTTTGTAAACCGAGTCTTTTTCAAATTTGGCATCCCTATAGCCTTTTTTATTGTACTTTTCTATAACAGTTGCTTTATCAGCTGTGAAATTACTGTTTAAATATTTTGAGGTTTTAAATATTCTAACACTTACATTTTCTCCGAAATATTCACCAATTTTTGTGAACCCTTCTTTTCTTCCTTCTTTGTAAAAAGCTTTAAATGAAGATAATAGCATTCCATCAAAATCAACCAAAGGCTTAAAAACAGACTTTTGTTTGGTTTCCTTCATCGACTTTTTAATCTTCGCTTTTGAGAACTCCTCGTTGCCTTCAATTATGATTTCTTGTATTTTAACTTTTTGATTTTTATCAACTTTAATTGTTAAAACCACATGATTACTGTTAAGTGAATCATCTTCTAAAAGTAAATCGACTGTACAGTTTAAAAATCCTTTTTCAACAAAAAGCTTTGTAATTGTATTTTTAGTAGAAACTAAAAGGTTGTCGGTTACAATTTTTTCGCGATATAGTTTGATTTCTTCTCTTACATCATCAACTTCAGTTTTTTTAAGTCCTTCGAATTTAAACCGTGAAAGTCTTGGTCTTTCTGTAATTTTAATAATGAGAAAGATATTTTCACCCTGAATTTTTTCCGCTTCAATACTTATGTCAGAGAATAAACCTTGATCCCACAGGTTTTGTATTGCTTTTGGGATTGCATCACCGGGAACTGTAATTGTTTTGCCAACTGTTAAACCACTTAGTAACACTAAGGCATTTGGGTCTAAAACATTCGATCCTTCAACTTTTATTCCTCCAACAGAGTAATCTTTTGGATTTGCGGGATCTGTTAAATTATCTTGAGATAATTTTAGTTGTCCATTTGCATTTAACCCACTAAAGATGAGTATAATAATTAGGAGTCTTCTAAAAATCATTGTTGGGTTAATTGTTCGCTAATTTTTCCGAACCTTCTTTCGCGGCCTTGAAACTCAATCACTGCATTAAATAAATCTTCTCTATTGAAATCGGGCCAAAATTTTTCTAAAAACTTTAATTCGGCATAAGCAAGTTGCCAAAGTAAAAAGTTACTAATTCTGTATTCTCCTGAAGTTCTAATCATTAATTCAGGGTCAGGAATATTCTTTGTAGATAAATAGTTTCTAAATAAATCCTCATTTACATCTTCGGGTTTTACTTGGTTGTTTTTGCCATCAACCATTATGTTTTTTATGGCTTCTAAAATCTCCCACTTAGCGCTATAACTTAATGCTTTTTAAATCTCCGATAGCTTGTAAACGTATGTTGTTTTTATTTAGTGTTTCAATTTCTTGATGAATTGTAGAAATTAACAATTCCATCAAGGCAGTAACTTCTGGTTTTGGTCTGTTCCAATTTTCTGTAGAAAAAGCATAAAGGGTTAAAAATTTAACTCCAATTTCAGCACAACCTTCAACAGACTCGGTGACAGCATTAATTGCATTTTGATGACCAAAAATTCTATCTTTCCCTTGGCTTTTTGCCCATCTACCATTTCCATCCATAATTATGGCAATGTGATTGGGCACTTTTTTAGGGTCAATTTTAGATTTTAATATTTCTTGCTTGCTGCTCAAGTATTGTTTTTTTTAAACAATTTGCAAAGATAGAAATTAAAAGGGGTTAAAGTGACAGTTTGAAGGGTCGTTTGTTAGCCTAAATGATAAGCCAATATTGATGAAACTATACCAATCGTTGGTTTTAGAATTACCTCTTTGGGTTAACCAATTATTATTGAGTGCAGAAAGTTGGTTTGTAGATTGATTTGAAAGCGTAGCTGTAAGGCTAGAAATACTGTTGGGGTTAGGGTATAATGTACTTACATCATCTAAATAGTCGGTAAAGGTTTTTCTCATTCCCCAGTCAAAATGCAAACTTAATCTGTCTACAGGTTTAAATTTAACGCCCGCTCCAAATGGAAAAGAGGCTTGGAAAGATTTGTAAGATTCTACTTGGCCTTCGGTGTTATACGCCCTTAAATCATACAAATTATTTAAGTATTCGGTTTGAGGATTCATCAAAAAGAAACCTAAACCACCATACAAATAAGGTGAAACTTTTTCTTTTTGATTGAAGTTGCTATAACTGAAAAAATTGAATTCAACTACAGAGGTTAATTCATAAATATCTGTTGAAAATGAAAGATTTCTTTGGGCTTGTATTAAATCGGTTGATAAAGCATCGTCTCCTTTTACCTTTCCAATTGCCAATTGGGTTTTTACCCCAAATCTTCCGTTAAAGTTTCCTCTATGAAAAATTCCATAGGCAAATTGCATCAATTCAGGATTAAGATGTTGAGTTGGGTTTAAGTCCCCAATGTAATACATTGCTCCACCAGAAACACCAATTTCCATATTTGGTTGGGATTTTAAGGCAAGCCCAAATACAACAGCAAAAAGTAAGAAAGAAAAATATTTTTTCATTATCGTTTTAGGAAACGATTAAAAGCGAGGTTTAATACTTCTACCTTTTAAGAATTTGTAGTGAAACCCAACTGTTCCATACATATAGTAATCTTTTGAAAGTGGGGAGCCTCTTTGTTGATCTTTTCCCGTCCAACTGAGGTTTGGTACAAGTGTGTTTCCTTCAATTGAAGAACCATCGTAATCGGGTTGGCTTATCAAAATGTTTCTATCCGCTAAGTCTGCAGGAGCATCTCCATATGCAGCTCTTAGTGCAGTATTATCATAATAATTGGTGCTAACATCATCAATATAATCTGTAAATGTATATCTGCCAGCATATTCAACAGAAATACTCATTTGTTTATTCAAAAACAATTTAAATCCTGCCCCTGCTAAAATAATAGCAGTAAACTGCTCATAATCAGGAATAATATTCCCGTTATTATCTAAAAGACCTTGACCTTCGGTGTTCAAAGGGGGTAAATCAACCCATTTCCCATTATAGTCTGCTTGGGGATTGAAATAAATTCCACCTCCACCGGCAAAAAAGTAACCAGAAATATTCGAAAGTAATGAGCTTTTAATTCCTTTTAGTTTGTAAGATGCTCCGGTTTTTTCTTTTAGCCAATAATACTCGTATTGAACCGAAGCTTCATAAATAGAGGATCTAAATGAAAGATTTCTAACTTCTCTGTAAATGTTATCGGTGTACTCATCACTCCCCGCAACCCTAGCAAGAAGTAAATTTACTCTTAAATTCATTTTTTCATGAATTTTATAACCGTATCCAAGCCCAAATGATGGTCTAGTTGCCCGAAAATCAAAATCTGAATGATAAAATTTTGGGTTATATTGGTCCGATCCTCCGAGTTCACCTAGAAAATTTGTTCCTCCAACTTCGGTAGAAAATTCATGGCGATAATACTTCCACTTTTGACTGAATAGATCATTTCCCCCAATCAGAATGATGAGTGAAAATGTTAGTAAAACTTTAGAAAGGAAAGCAAAGTTTTTTGTCATTTGCTGCAAATATAAAAATTGCACATTAAATACTTAAATATTTCTTTTATCTAAACCCCAATTTAATTTGGTGCGAATGGTGCTAAGGTAAGAGTGACTCTTTAATCTTACCAAGTTTATATAGAAACTATTCTTTGAAACGGTCAATTCTATCGTTGAGTCGATAGTTTCTGATCTAGAATCTAATGCTACCATAAAGTATTTACTTCTTCCTTCTATTTTTAGTTTTATTCTTTTATCGTCTGGTATAACAATAGGTCGCATGTTCAAATTGTGTGGAGCAACAGGCGTTATAACAAAGTTATTTGAACCAGGAAAAATTATTGGTCCTCCGCAGCTAAGAGAGTATGCTGTAGATCCTGTTGGGGTTGAAATAATTAAACCATCAGACCAATAACTGTTTAAAAAATTATCATCTAAATAAGTATGAATTTTTATCATAGATGAAGTGTCATTTTTATGAATAGTTAGTTCATTTAATGCAAAGTTATTTCCATTGAATAAGGGAATGTTTGATTCAACTTTTAAGGTAGCTCTTTTGTAAATTTCAAAATCATCGCTGGCAATGGATGTAGCAACTTTATCTAGCTCTTTAATAGAAGCACCAGATAAAAAACCTAATCTTCCTGTATTAATTCCAATGATTGGAATGTGCGAATCTTTTATAAAAGTTGTAGAATCTAAAAAGGTACCATCTCCTCCAATACACACCATAAAGTCTATATTTTTCGGATTCCAGCTTGCTCTATCAAAAATTTCTACCTTGGTATTTAAGGCAATTCTTGGAGCTAAGAAATCATGAAAGGGCTCAAAAATGTGAAGTGTAAATCCATTTTTTACCAAATCATGCAATAAGAATTCAATTTTAGAATTGTAAACTTCTTCGAAAACTCTACCGAATATGGCAATGTTTTTTACCATCTTAAATATTCATGTATTTGATAAGTTGGTTATATCTATCTACCAAATCCTCGCCTCGCAACCCTTTGTTGTATGACGCAGTAATGTTATAATCGAATCTTTCTAAAGAATTTAAAATTTGGGTAATATCTTCTCGATTAATTTTTAAAGTAAGTTCCATTTTAGTAGATTCAGGGAACCTCGTAATAAAAGAGCCTAAAATTTTGGCACCATTTTCTTCTACAATTCTTGCGATTTCAAAAAGAGAATAGTCATTTAAACTCATTTCTAAAACGATAATTCCACCTGGTTGCTTAACCACGGGCATGTCAGAAATAACCTCCATCAAAAAATTAGTAGATACAGCTCCCAAATACTGGTTTTTTGCATCTAATATTGGAATTACTGAAAGCTTATTTTCTGAAATTCTTTTTAAGGCTTCAAAAACATGTTGCTGACTAAATACAAAAGCCATAACAAAAGTGCTCTGCAAAGAAAGCAATGGTTCTTTTGATGATTCTGCATTAAGCAGTTCTTCTTCACTTACCAATCCAAAAAACTGTTTGTTATTGGTTACGGGTAAATGAGATACTTTGAATTCGTCCATCCACTCAAGTGCCTGACCAACAGAGTCATCTAAGTTTAAGATGGGTATTTCGTCTATAAGTAGTTCTTCAGCTAGCATTTAATAGTCAAATGTAAACAAATAAACAGCTAATTTCGCTCGTCAATTATCAATGTAAATGACAAGGTTAAGCGTTAATATTAACAAGATAGCAACACTTCGAAATGCAAGAGGGGGCAACGTTCCAAATGTGGTAAAAGTTGCCCAAGATGCCGAAAATTTTGGAGCCGAAGGTATTACGGTTCATCCTAGACCAGATGAAAGACATATAAAATATGCAGATGTTTTTGATTTAAAAAAGGTTGTTTCAACAGAGTTTAATATTGAAGGATACCCTAATAAAGCTTTTATGGATTTGGTTTTAGCAGTAAAGCCGCATCAAGTTACTCTAGTTCCTGATCCTCCAGATGCTTTAACTTCAAATGCAGGTTGGGACACCAAAAATAATTTTGATTTTTTGCAGGAAGTTATTAGCGAATTGAAAGAAAATGGAATAAGAACCTCCATTTTCATGGAAACTAAATTGAACTTAATCGATTTGGCATCAAAAACTGGAACTGATAGAATTGAACTTTATACAGAACCTTTTGCTGCAAATTACCATATAAAAGAAGTTGCTGTAAAACCTTTTTCAATTGCTGCAGAACATGCTAGTAAATTAGGCTTAGGTATTAATGCAGGACACGATTTAAGTTTAGAAAACTTAAAATATTTCGCGCAAAACGTTCCTCATTTAAATGAGGTTTCCATTGGACATGCTTTAATTGCTGATGCTCTTTATTTTGGTTTAGAAAACACAATAAATATGTACAAGGCTCAACTAAGGGTTGAAACATGGAATTAAATTATAAAAAAATAGGTAGCGGCCAGCCCTTAATAATTTTACATGGCTTAATGGGGATGCTTGACAATTGGCAAACCCCGGCTAAATACTTTGCTCCACACTTTGAGGTATATCTTGTTGATCAGCGAAATCATGGTCGATCTCCTCAATCTGAAGAGTTTAACTATCAAGTTTTGGCTGATGATTTATTTGAATTTATCTACACCCATCATTTGCATGATGTAAATATTATTGGTCACTCAATGGGGGGTAAAACTGCCATGAAATTTGCACAAAACAATCCTCAATTGGTTGATAAATTAATTGTAGCTGATATTGCCCCAAAATCTTATCCTGTGCATCATCATGAAATTTTGGAAGCTTTGGTAAGTGTCGATTTTAATGAGTTAAAATCTAGAGGCAAAGTAGAAGACCATTTAATGGATAAGCTCAAAGTAAAAAGTGTTGTTCACTTTCTTCTCAAAAATTTATATTGGAAAAATAAGGGAGAATTGGCTTGGAGATTTAACCTACCGGTAATTAAAAGAAACATTGAAATTATTGGTGCAGCTACAACAGATTCCGTTTACGATCAACCAACTTTGTTTTTAAAAGGCGAAAAGTCTCATTATATTCAAGATGAAGATTTTGAATTAATTAATGAATATTTTCCACAAGCAAAAGTTCTAGAGCTTTCAAATGCAGGGCATTGGGTACATGCCGAAAATTTGGAAGATTTCGTGAAATATAGTCTTGAATTTTTAGAAGTTTAATCAAAATCAAGCGTAAGCTTAAACCTCAAAACTCTTCCGTTTCCTGCATCGGCTACGTAAACAATCTTGTTTAAATAGGCAACTGCCTTTGGCTCGTTAAATTGGTTGGCAGCAGAGCCTGTTCCTCCAAAAGAGGCTTTAATGTACTTGGTTTCAGCTGAACCAGGAGGTGGTTTTATTCCTTCTAATCCATTTGAAGTAAATTGGTGTAATGAATCAGTTTCGGCATCAACTATGAAAATAAAATTGGTTCCATCACCAGTAATTGTTAATCCTTCGGGTTTTTTAAAGCGAAATGGTCTTTGTAAAAAATCATCAGCTTGGGTGTAATCTCCAACAATAGATTCTTGAGGAACATACACAATACCGTTTTCATCTTCTTGAACTTGTATGCCATTTATTTTCAAAACTGCGTTTTCATCAATTGAAGTCACCAAAAAAGTTCTGTCGTTTACAACTGAAATTTGTGGTGGTTGAACACGGCTAGAAATCGCAAATGGTCTTTTAAAAAAGTCGTTATAAGTGGCTCCACCGGATGTAATACTAACGGGTGTAATCCAAACATCTTGCGGGCTAAACAACAATACAGCTTGGTCGGGCCCAACAATATTTGATGAGTTGCCATTTCTGGTAACATAATATTCGTTGGTTGCAAGAATGGCAATATCGTTAAACTCTACCGTTGGATCGTTGCTAGAAATTGTATTTCTGAAATAAAACGGGTGAATAATTTTGTTAATGATTTTTGCATTTTTTATTCCATAAGAACTTCCACTTTGCATATTTATTCGGTAAATACATTGCAAAGTATAAGGTTGCCCCAAACCATCTACTGTATCTGTGGTGCCAATTGCCAATAATTCTAAACTTCTGTCTTGAGCTATTTTTTTTACGCCTGGTACTGAGAATCTTCCTTGTTCGGTTAAGGCTTGGTCTAGCGCGATAATTTCTTCTGTTCCGTTATCAACAATGTAAATTAGTTCATCAAAGCCTGCCAAAACATCTGTTGGGTAAACAAATCCATCTAAAATTGGCTGAATAGGAACATAAGCAACATCTCTTGCTTGAAAAACGGGCTTTTCAATAAAATCTAAATCAGTTTTGTTTCCAAAATATTTTTCGCAACTCGAAAAAGAAATCGAAAAAATTAAAGCCAAAACAAGACCTAAAAGCGATTTAAATCTCCTTATTGGATATAGATTGTATTTTAGGTTTGTATACTTCATCATCTTTCCATTTTATTAAATTGAAAATACAATCCAAAGCAATGTTGCATGCCAAAAAAGTCTGTTGGGTTTATGGCATAATCTATTCTTAAAGGATGGGCCCCAATTTGACTTCTTAAACCGATTCCAAAGCTTGGAAACGATTGACCTTCAACACTAAACTTATACCCCATTCTTCCGTAAAGCAAGTCTCTGTAATTATATTCTGCTCCAACTCTAAAATTTTCGGCATTGTCGTTAGGATGATTTAATTCGGCAGAAATTAAAAGCGACTGTGTTTTTGTTTTGTATGGCACCATTGAAAACCCCATTTTAAATACTGTAGGAACTGTATATGAGTTTAAATCTAATGATGAAGAATCTCTGTTAAAATCTACTGCTAAAAAATCTCCTGAAAGAGAAGAGTTGCCGCCAAAATTTTGCACCAAAACGGCAAATCTTAAATCTTTAAAATCAGTTTTGTAAAGAAATCCTAAGTCTGCAGTTGCAGTATGATTAGTGTATTGGGCAATTTGCTCGTAGATGTATTTTATGGTAAGCCCCATGCTAAACATATCTGATAATTTTTTTGAATAGGTTAGTCCAGTAGCCAAATTAGAAACATAAAATAATTCTCCAGTACCATTGGGTTGAAACTCTGTTCTAACTTCCATTGCACCTGAGTTTAAAGAGTTAATAGAAAGCCCAAAATGAGATTTTTGAATGGGTAAAACTCCAGAAAGAAAACTTTGTTGAACGCCTGCGCCAACCACAAAATTTGAAGCAGAAACAGCCAAAGCATCTGCTCCTGTTATTGCGGCAGGATTTGAAAATAAGTTGTAGCCATCAAAGTTTAAAGCCACACTTGCACCAGACATAGCCATAGAGCGCGGACTAACATCGTTTTTTAGGAAACTTAAAGTTGATAAACCGGCTCGTTGTCCTCCATAATTTGGAAGGATTTGAGCTGAGACTTCAAAAACGCCAAGGACCAATATGAGTAGGATTAACTTTCTCATTAAAATTTAAAACTTAAGCCGGCCAAAATTTGCCTTGGTTGTAAAAATCTAGCTGGATTGTCAGGAGGGGCCCCATTTTCTTCAGGACTAATGTATCTTGGGTCTCTCCAGCCATTTGGCACATCATCTCCCACCTCGTATGCTCTTCCAGTTACTGGATTTATGATTTGAGCGTTTTTGTGATTTGTGATATTTTTAAATTCTAGGGTAAACATTACGCCTTTGTTTTTGGCAATAAAAAAGTTTCTTGATAATTTTAAATCGACCCAAAACCATGGAGTTGCTTGTTCTTGAAGGTATTGATCGTCTAGAGACACAAATTGAGGCCTGCCTAAATCGTTGTAACCTTCTAAAACCTGAGGGGTATATCTAAAACCCGATTTATAGGTTGCAGATGCAAAAACCGAAATATTTTTAAAGTTTACTCGGCCTAGTTTTACGGTAGAATCGGCATTAAAAGTAAACCCAAGTTTTAAATCCCAAGGCCTATCAAAACTTAGGTATTGTTCTGTTGAAAGTTCAACCTGGCCATTGTTTTCTATTTGCAATCCGGCTTCTCTTGCTGAGTTAGATTTCCCTCTAGCCACTTGATAAGTTGCATTAAAAAAGGTTCTGAACATTCTTCCAATTCTGTTATAAATACCAAGTTCAAGCCCCATTATTTTTGCGTAATCTTGGTTGATGTACATTCTTTTCGCCACAAATCTTCCTGTTTGATCTTTTACCAATACTCTTCTCTGAACTATGTAATCGAACCTGTTGTTGTTAAAGGCCGAAACAGTTAAAGCTATGTCTTTTGTTATTTGCGATTTTGTTCCAATTTCATAAGAAACATTTATTTCAGGATTCAAATTTGGGTTTCCTAAAAAAGAAAGAAAAGATCTGTCTTGGTATTCTGGGTCTAAACCTGCATATACAAAGCGTGGGTGAGGCAGCCTCATAGAATGGCCGTAGTTAAAGTAAAGGATGTTATTTTCGGTTACAGGGAAAGAAACATTAACCTTTGGTAACAATCTAGATTTAACCCTTGACCCAAAAAAACCAAAAGTTTCGTCCATGTAATCAGTTCTAACTTGGTCTAAAACTGGAGATGTTGAATCTGAAATGGCATTATCGGCAAATTTGCCTGGAGCCCAGAAGTTGTATCTTAAACCCAAGGTTGCTTGAATGCCTTTGTAGGTAATTACATCTTGAAAAAATAATCCTCCAGAAACAGGATTTACTTTCCATATATCGTTTGAAGAACCTATGCTTATTGATGGAGTTGAAACTGAATCTGATATTTGAATTGGAGCCCCAACCCATGGCGCAGTTACATCAACCCATTGGTATTCGGTGAGTTTTAGTTCTTCGCCGAAAGAGAATTTATGCGTTTTGTTTTGTGGATAATAACTAAACTTGGTTTTTATGGTGTACTCTTCAACATAATGATCGTGCCATGTTGCTGTTATACCTCCATTATTTACCAATCCAGGACCTGGCAAAACAAACAAAACTGAATCACCTGGATTAAATAATTCTACAGGGTTAGTAACAATAGATTCTTCGTCATAAATCTGGTCAACTGTTTCTGCTCTAAATGGCCTTCCATTGGCATCTGCTCTTAAATTGGTAAAGAGTCTTCCAACTGATATGTTCAGGTTTAAATTATTGTTTATGAAGTGGTTGAGGTTTAATGCGGTTAAGTTTGAGTGATGAGTATAAGTTGTGGCATTGTCTAAATTCAAACTTCTTTCCCACTGGTAACCGGGTGCTAAAATGGCATCGAAACCTACAATTTGTAATGATCTTGTATTTTGATTTATGGCTAAACTATGCTGATTTGTTAAAGTGAGTTTAGTTCCTGGTTTTATTTGGTAAGCTAATTTAAAGGTGTGAGAAAATTTGTTATCGTAACGCGGTGCCCACAACGAATCGTTTTTAGAGAACAATGAACTATGCAACTGATTTGCAGTTGAACCAAAATATTGGTCGGTTAAATTCATAGATACATTGTTGAAAAAGGTTACTTTTTTATTGGTAAAAGGAACGGGCCCAGCAAATGATAATTCTACATTATCTGTTTTCCATTGTGAGTCTCCATCGTATAGCCCAATAAAATTATCTGTTTGCCAGTTTCCAGCTATTTCAAAAGTTTTGCTTCCTTCTTTTATTTGGGTGGTGATTACACCAGATGAACCATCGCCAAACTCTGCGCCTGCGCCACCGGTAATTAATTGCAAATCTCCAATTGAACCTGAAGAAACTTCAACCCCAAAGCCAGTTCCAGCAAGTGGGTCTTGAGCCGAAATACCGTCAACCAAATATTGGGTTTCGTAAACTCTAGCGCCTCTAATTTGTAATCCATCAGGGGTTTGACTTACACCAGCCTGCAGTGCTACAACATCTTGCACGCTTCTAACATTCATTGAACTTATTTCTTCTGCAGAGATTTTTACTTCAGAGGCAGCAGATTCAAGATTTACCAAGTTTTTTTCTCCAACAATTACTACTTCTTGTATAGATTGAGCTCTAGATGTTAATTCAATATCTAATGTTTTGGTTTTGCCTTCTTCTATTTTTATTCCATTAAATATTTGATCAGCATATCCTAAAAAAGAAACTTTAATGGAATAGTCTCCTGGCTTAATATCTTTTATGATATAATTCCCATCAATATCGCAGGCCATGCCTTTATAGGTACCAACTATTAAAACTGTTGCTCCAATGAGGGTTTCTTTGGTTTGGCTATCTCTAACCGTACCTTTTAATGAACCATCTTGGGCTAAAACGACTATTGCTTGAATTAAAGCCAAACAAATAAGCAATGCTTTCTTCATCATAAGCCTAGTTCGTTTAACATGTTTTCTAGCAATTGTTGTTGAGCGGTTTGGTCTTTGTCAAATTGATGTAATTGCACAGAGAAAAATATTTGACTTGTTTGCCCACCTAAATTTCTTTTGGCTCCAACTACATTAGGGCCAACCCAACCTCCACCAATTTTTAATTGGCCTTTGTAAAGAGGCACAGCATCTTGGGTAGGATGAAAGGGAGAAACTCCCGCAATAAGAAAAGATGGGTTAACATTTGGCCAAGTTGGTTGGTTAATAGCCACAATACCACTATCTTGATCTAACCTAGCTTGGCCTTTAGAAGTTGAAATACTGTCTATAGGAAAAACCTCAGACAAACTTGTAATATCGCTTGTAGATGTAAACGATGTTGTAACAAAAGCTTTTCCGTTATTGTTAAAATATTTTTGAAGACTTGGCGCCATAAATTCTAGCAGCAAGGCACTTCTTTGGTTGTAAGGATTTGTAAAAACATTTGCATCAGAGTTGATAAATAATCCTTCGTAATTATTGATGATAAGAGAAAATGTTTGGTCCCAAAATTTTGGTTGTTTATCGGCCAAACTATAATCTAAAAAATCGTAGTTAGAGTTTGAAAGCAGGGCTTTGTATTTGTTTGTTGTTGCTTCATCTTGCCCAGAAATAAACAACATATTTTCTTTTTTACCAGATACATAAAAGGAGTTTGAAGTGTCGGGTTCGCTTTCAGCACCTGCAAAATCTACAACTTTTAAGTACAATGTATTTGCTCCATTTATGTTAAACCCAGAAAGGGTAGAAGGGTCAAATTTTCCATTGTGGTATATTTTTGCGTTTGTTACTCCATTTGCTGAAGGGTTTTCAGGCGTTAAAGAAATAACATTTGCATTTAAAGGAATTTCTAACCAATCGCCATTATTAGCTTTTAAATAAGCATTTGTAATAGATGCATCTCCATCTAAATCTTTAGCCAACCAAGAAAATGTAACCACCAAATGATTTGAGTCAATTGGCAGGGTAGAGGCAATAAAATTTACTTCGGGTGCAGTATTTTTTAATGGGATTCTTAGGTAGGCAGGGGTTTCATCTTTTTGGTCTAAATCATCAATTGAACGAACATAAAAATCGATATCGGTTGTATCTTTTCCTTGCTCAAGTGGAAAAACAAAGGTACTATCTTGGGTGGTTACGTATTTCCAATCTTGGTTATTTAAAGAGATTTCATATCCTTTAACGTAACCATCTACATCAGTACCAAACCAACTTAACCTTACTTGGGAGTTTAGTCGGTTTTCTCCAGTTAAATTGATGCTTTCAAATGCCAATTGTGTTTCGGGGGGATTATTCTCAAATTTTTCGCCCTTATCACAACCAATTAACAAAACACCTAAAAGAAAAATGAATCCTATCTTTTTCATAACAAAACGCCATTCTTGCAAAAGCAAGAATGGCGAATTAGAGTTTTACTTGATAATTATTTTTTGTGTTTTGATGGTTTTTTCATCTTTGGTTTTCATGGCAACCATATAAATACCGCTTTCAATAAATGAAAGGTTTAAAGTTTGAATTGGATTTAATGAAACTCTAGAATACACATTTCTTCCCATCATATCAAAAACCTCAACTTGGTAAACATCATTAGAGTTACTTTGAAAAGTAATTTGACCATTTGATGGATTTGGGTAAATAGTTACACTTTCCTCAATACTTAATTCGTTTACACTTCCTGGGCCAATTACTGGATTGCAGATAAAACCTGCTGAATCTAAGGTTTCACTAAATCCAATAATATCATCATTGTTTCTTGGTTGTAATCTGTAATTTGAGAAACTGTAATAAACTAAACCTACCATGGCATCCATAGTTTGGTTGGTGTTGGTTAAAACTGGGTCAACTTCTAATTGTCCATCATTATTGATGTAAAAAGAATCTGTAATTAAAGAAACGTATAGAGATGAGTACGAAGAGCTAGATTGTCTTCCAGCTAATACTCTCATATTATCTGTTCCTCCTTGAGTAGTTCCAATACCGTAATCTCCAAAACCCATATTAGCTTCATTAATATAAACTTTTCCGCCACCTGGATTTTCTGCAGAAACCAACATTGATTCGTATGCTTCCATTTCTAATGTTGTGCTAGATGGATCAATACTTACTGGGTCTACCAAGTTGTAATTTCCTGTTCTTGCAACCGATGTGGCTTGTATTCTTGTCATTCCAAAATCCTCTTCAACAATTCCAGTTATTGTTGCTTCTTCTCCTCTACAAAGTGCAATTAAATCTGGTGTTCCTAAGCAAATTATCCCAGCGTATTCAGTTTCGTTAGCTTGTTGGATATAAACATAGCCAATATCGTTGCTTTTAGCAGTAGCAGTTACAAATCCTGTTACGGTAACTTCTTCTCCAATGTAAGATGATAAATCGCTGCCGCCAAAAGTTTTTTGAACGTCAACAATTGTTAACCCATTGTTTCTTACTGTGTAAGCATATACATTAGGTTGAGGAGCATTTTGAGGTGTAAAAGGAAAAACGGTAGTATTTGAATTATCATCTGTTGCTTCTAAAATATATCTTACTGTTGTTCCATCAGCATTAGCTGGAATTGTAGCCTCGTAAGAATCACCTGATGTGTTGGTCATTGAAACAGTTGTAAAAGCTGATAATGGGTCTGAAAGGTTGGCAGAGTATTTAAGGTTTGCTGAAACTATACTTCCATCAAAATCTGTAATATCAGCAGAAACAACTACATCATCAGAACTTGTTGGAATAGCAATATCCCTCATTATGTTGGTAAAATTTGGAGGAGCAACACCAATTTCATAATCAGCAGAACTTGTTGGGTTTAATTCGTAGCCTCTACCTGCGTTTCCTGTACAGCCATTTTCAGAGTGAATAATCATACCTCTAATAAAATTGTATTGAGTGCCTACTGGTGGAGCAACAAAACTTCCTGTTGAAGAAGGAGATTGAGGATTTACGGTTTGGTGGGAGTTTAATTTTTGGGCTAAAAATCTATCGCTTATGTTGATTACATTTCCGTTTTGGTCTGTAACATCTAAACTTACACGACTTCCGCCGCTAAAAAAGTTAACAGCTGTAACAGTAACATTTTGAATTTCAACATAGTTTCCTTCCCATTGCTCACCTGTTTCTAATTGGTTAACTCTTTGGTTGTCGTTTAAATCTCCAACGCTTACCACTATTGGCGAGGGTGCTGTGCCACTGCTGATAATTTGAATTGCAGTAGAAGAAATAGGAGTCAATTGGGTTTCTCCATCATACGAAGCAACCAAACAAGTAGCTCTAATTCTATCTCCAGCCAAGAGGTTTTCAAAACCTGGATAAGGGTCTGATGTTCCATCAATAACTCCCATCATGTCAACGCCCATAAAAGGGCCACCTTGGCCACCATTTGCAGTATCAACTACATTAAGAAAAGGCCTATTTCCTCCTGTAATTGAGCCTGAAACTACTTCAGATAAATTTCCATCAACTGAAATAATTCCTTCAAAGTGAACGATTTTATTTTCGTAAAATGACGAATCTTCGCAAGCTTGCAAAGTAGCTGGCGAAACATATTGTATGTCATAAATTGAGACTGTATCTACTTGGGCTCTTGTAATAAAAGCACCAATTAGAAGAGTTAAAATAAGTAATGATTTTTTCATAGTTTGTGTGATTTACGTGTTTAAGTTTTTATTTTATTACTGCAAATTTTCCTTTATATATATTACCTGTTTCGATATCTTCTACGCTAAATAGAAAAAGACCTCTCGAAATTATTTGTGTGTCTTTTGAAAGTAAATCCCAACTATGTTCTCCACCTGAAAATACATTTGGTGAGTCATCTTCACTTCCAAAAAACTCATACCATTTGCTATCGCTACCATCATAATTTTCATCGTGATATATTTCATCAATAAAATCTCCTGCTGATGTAAATATTCTAATATAGCAACGCTTTGGTAAATTGGCAAAAACTAGTTTTCGGCTTTCTTCAGGGCTTCGGGTTTGTCCTTCCCATGAAGCTCCTGCATAATATGGATTTGGATAAACAAAAGGCTCAAACTTTTTCAAATCTGGATTTACCTGAGTACCTGCAAAAACTCTGTAATTGTTGCTCAATAAACTTGATTCAAGTGGTTCTAGATTACTTTCAGGATTTCCTCTATCAAAGGCCGAAATAGCAACTGCGTATTGCCAACCATTTTGAATATTGTTAATGGTATATTTATAATGAAATGTATCTCCATCAATAACTTGAGGAGTAGCTAATTTTATAGACTCAAACCCTGTTTCTTTAAAGTATCCGTTTTTAGGAAGGTCATACTCGGCGGCTTTTATCAAACTTTCTGCAAGGTTAGAAACACCTTTAACATCAAAGCCAAGTTTAGAAATATAAACTCGGTAACCTTCAAAATCTTTAAGTAAAGTTATAGGGTCTATAGATTCTTCGGCGTTATCGGCCCAAAAAATTTCAATTCTATTGGTGTCAGCAACAACTTTTGTTTTTGGAATATCTGGCGGCGAAGGCAAAATAAATCTGGTAATTACTCCATTGTCATCATTGTCTTCATTTGGATCTAGCTTGCCATTAAAATTTAAATCTTCTCCATTAAAGGCAGTTTGAGCCCAACCGGCATTGCCAATCAGGTTTTTTCTTTGGTTAAGGTTATTGTCTGAATTGGCATTTCCATCTTCATTTTTTCCAGCCAAAACAAAAGCGTAAGAAATTTTGATGGTATCACCCGGAGCAAATTCTGCAAAAGGACCAACCGAAACTAAATCAGATCTATTTCCTGCTTGGTTTAATTCATCTTGAATATCTCTATCTAGTCCGCTAACACAACTTGGACTTGTAGGGTCTGCCCAACAGGCATTTTTGTTTAGCCCTTCTTTCATTTTGGCGTAACGTTGTTGATCTGTGCTAGGTAAAAAATAAAGTGGGTTAGATGTATTGTTAAACTCCCAAGCCGAATAATGAGCTTCAAAATCTGTAATTACTTCACCTGTTCTGCTCATTGTATCTACTAACGGGTGTCGAAATCCTTTTTTGTCTTCCGCGCCCAAAAACTTCTGGCCTATGTAGCTTTCGGTAAAACCAACATCTCCTGAATTATCATAGCAATAGGCTAAGTTTAAACTATCCATAAAACCATTTCCACCTTTGTTGTAAAAGGCAGCTCCTCCAGAACCAGCAGGAGTAATGCTAATATTTCTTACTACAGCATTTGCCCACAAAGCAAAATATGGATTTTCAACTGTACTTTGGCCTTCATTAATAACAGTAAAATTCAAAATCACAAAAAAGTCTGAAAAAGAATAATTCCAGTTATAAGTTTCTTGAATAATTTTTACGTTCAAAGGGTTTGTATGGCCTTGAATTGGAATTTGGGTACCAGGCACAAGAACGTTTTTGTCGGAAAACTCAGCAACAAAATCTTCGTGTGAAACTGCGTCAGGGCGATAGTTTGGGTTATCAAATAACGATGATCTTAAAGTTAGTTTTGATCCAATTTCGCCAGTAAACTCAAATCCAGACCTTCCAGGAGCATAACCTTGTGGAGCATCGTAAGCTGT
The DNA here is from genome assembly GCA_018609045.1 of Flavobacteriales bacterium. Taxonomy (GTDB): domain Bacteria; phylum Bacteroidota; class Bacteroidia; order Flavobacteriales_G; family Salibacteraceae; genus JAAZVO01. The sequence continues at coordinate 58,738 of JABAYK010000009.1, read as the reverse complement.
TGTAGAAATTACTTCTTGTCCATTTACTAATCCACCAAACCAAACTCCAGATTCAAACAAATGCTCAACACCCGAACCTGCAGGGTATTCACAAGATTGGTCGCCTGTACCATCTCTATAACCCCTAAAAGAGTTTCCGAAAGTTCCTACATTGGTAATTGTTAATCTTACGTTTGAAGCTGAGGTAACCCTTTCATCAAAAGACTCTTGCCCAAAAGATGTAAATCCAACAAAAGTTGAAATTATTAAAGCTAGGCACTTGTGAATAGGTAACTTCAAAATTTATTGTTTGATGAATTTAAAATTGAATATTTCTCCTTCATTTGATTTGATTTCTAACAAATAAGTTCCGGTGCATAAATCTATTGTTTTCAAATCTGTTTTTCCACCTTGAGCAACAAAGTTTCCCTGGGAGATTAGATTTCCTTTAATATCTATAATTGAGAAATTAAATTTCTGATTTCCAAAATTTTCTAATCCAAAAATAGTAAGGTTATCTCCAACAGGGTTTAAAATTGATAATTTGTTTTTTGATGTTTCTTGAGATTGGATTCCAACAGGTAGTTTTTTTAATTTTAAATCTACTTTTACAGGAAGGTGGTCACTTAGGTTATACAAAGCTGTATCTATTCCTTTTGGAACACTAAAATTTTGAGGAAAAATAATTGATTGATTGTATCTATTCCCATCCTGACCAATAACCTTGAAAGAGTTTTTGATGTATTCAACCCCTGAGGTATTGCTTTTTACTGCATCGGTAATTAATATGTGGTCAAACCGGTCATCCATTCCTCCTCCAGATAAGCAGCCATTACTAGCAACTCTTGTAGATTGAGTATGGTAACTACTATAGCTTGAATTGCTATTCCAATTGCCAATTGCATTAACGGGGTCGTAAAAGTTAAATTCAGAATTTGTGTGGTCAATTAAGTTTTGAAAACACTCTTCGCTGCCTGCGTAAACATTTAAGTCACCCATAAAAAGCAAATTGCCTTTTAGGTTGTTGGTTTCAATGTAATCCATAACTGCAGCTGTTGCTTTAGCTCTATCAGACTCATCAACACTGGTGTTTCCAGCTTTTAAATGAGCACCAATAAATGTAATAAAAACAGTATCTGAGCCATCAACAAGTTCAGGGTCTTTGTAATACAACGTGTAAAAATCAATAACTCTAACCAAATTATTTCCGCTTAAGTCTTTTGATATATTAGATTGACTGTGTAAATCAAATTTTTCGGAGTTGTAAAACAACATATTTACCAAGTTTGATCCATTGTTGCTGAAGTCGCATTGTTTCCAAGAAGTTACCCCATTAATATTTAAAGCATTTTCAATAATTTTATTCGGGTTGGTGAAGTTTGAGCCAATTTCTTGGCAAACCATTACATCTGGCTTAGCAAAATCTACAATTTTAGCAAGAGCAGCATCTTTTAAATTGGCATCGTTATTTGTGCCATTGCAAAAAGAAGAAGTTTCTCTGTAGAAAGTTAAATTGTAAGTAATTACCGTTGCGGTTTCATATTCTTCTGCCCCTAAACTGCTTTTATTGTTTTGACTATATCCTAAAAAGGAAAACAGAAAAGAGGTTAAAATTATGAGGGTAATTTTTTTAGCCATAAATCGATTGCAAAATTAAGGGTAAAGTTTACTGATAATGTTAAAATTAGGTTAATAAAAATACCCACTTAAGTGTTTGTATATCATTATTTTAATGTCTTATTGTGAATAAAAAATAAGTATCGTTGAAATTTTTGTTGCTTGAAATTACCTACTAAAAAATGTTTAAACTGAAAATAGGCTTTAATTTTTCTTTAAAATCAAAGTTTTAAAAACCTATATTCGCTTTTCATTTTTCGAAAAAAAATTGGAGGAAAAACTAGTCATAATCCCTACTTACAATGAAAAAGAAAACATCGAAAAAATGGTTCGAAAAGTTTTCTCATTGTCAAAGCCTTTTCATTTATTAATAATCGATGATGGTTCGCCGGATGGCACTGCATCGATTGTTAAAGGTTTACAAAAAGAATTTACGGAATCTCTTCATTTACTTGAAAGAAAAGGTAAACTTGGCTTAGGTACAGCTTATATAGCAGGTTTTAAATGGGGAATTGAAAAAGGTTACAAATACATTTTCGAAATGGATTGCGATTTTTCTCATAACCCTGATGATTTAGTAAGGCTTCACGATGCATGCGAAGCTGGTGCTGATGTAGCTATAGGTTCTAGGTATTGCAAAGGAGGCCGAGTAAGCAATTGGCCTTTGGGTAGAATAATGATGAGCTATTTTGCTTCGGTATATGTAAGGTTGGTGCTTTGGATGAACATTAAGGATACTACTGCAGGTTTTAAATGTTATAGTGCCGAAGTGCTCAAAAACATTGCTTTAGATGAGGTAAGGTTTATAGGTTATGCATTTCAAATTGAAATGAAATACAGAGCTTGGAAAAAAGGATACAAGTTAGTAGAAGTGCCCATAACTTTTGTTGATAGAATAGAAGGAACTTCAAAAATGAGTACCGGAATTTTTAAAGAAGCATTTTGGGGAGTAATCCAAATGCGATTTTCTTAATTATTTATGAAAGCAGATTATTTGATAAAAGATGCCCAAATTGTTAATGAGGGTAAATCTTTTAAAGGTTGCGTATACATTCTAGGTGAAAAAATCATTAAAGTTTGTATTAACCCAGATGACCAAATCACTCCAAGCAATACAATTAATGCCGAAGGAAAATATTTATTTCCGGGTGTAATTGATGATCAAGTTCATTTTAGAGAGCCAGGATTAACCCACAAAGGAGAAATTTATACCGAAGCCAAAGCAGCCGTAGCAGGTGGTATTACTTCTTTTATGGAAATGCCAAATACAGTTCCGAATGCTTTAACTGTAGATTTACTTGAAGATAAATACAATATTGCGGAAACAAATAGTTTGGCAAATTACTCATTTTACATGGGTGCTTCAAACGATAATTTAGATGAGGTTTTAAAAACCAACTTTAAAAAAGTTTGCGGGGTAAAGGTCTTTATGGGATCATCTACAGGTAATATGCTTGTAGATAACGAGAAAACTTTAGAAGGAATATTTAAAGATACACCCGCTTTAATTGCTACACATTGCGAAGATGAGCAAACCATTAGAGAAAATACAAAGTTGTTTAAAGAGAAGTATGGAAATGATGTTGCTTTCTCAATGCATCCTTTAATTAGAAATGTAGAGGCATGCTACAAATCATCATCAAAAGCAGTTGAGTTAGCTACAAAGCACAACAGCAGGTTGCATATTTTGCACATTTCTACAGCCAAAGAGATATCTCTTTTTAGAAATGATATTCCTTTAAGTAAAAAGCGAATTACAGCAGAAGCTTGTATTCATCACATGTGGTTTACAGATCAGTTTTACGATACAAAAGGGGGTTTTATAAAGTGGAATCCGGCAGTAAAAACAGCTGAAGATAGAGCTGCAATTAGAGCTGCAGTAAATAACGATAAAATTGATGTAGTTGCAACAGACCATGCTCCTCATACGCTTAAAGAAAAGTCGTTAGACTATTTTAGAGCTCCCTCTGGCGGGCCACTAGTTCAGCACGCATTATTGGCGATGTTAGATTTAGTGGAAGAAGGTGTTTTTACATTAGAAAAAACCATTGACAAAATGTGCCATAAGCCTGCTGAAATGTTTCAAGTTCACAAAAGAGGCTATATTAGAGAAGGATTTTTTGCAGATTTAGTTTTGGTTGTTAAAAAAGAATTTGAAGTAAAAAAATCTAATATTTTATACAAATGTGGTTGGTCTCCATTTGAAGGCCATACATTTAAACACAGCATAAACTCCACATTTGTTAATGGAAACCTGGTTTTCGAAAACAATAAATTTTATGAAACCAAAAAAGGCAAACGTTTACTGTTTGATAGGTAGTTTATTTTTTGCTTTTTCTTGCAGTCAGCCAAAGGAAGAAATTGAGGTTACGCCCAATTTTCTCATTCCAGAGGACTCCTTTAAAATGGTGATGTACGATTTACATGTGCTTGAAGGTTTTATTTCAAGAAATCCTGATAAAGTAAAAAGCACCGATACTTTGTACGAAAAACAATCAATGGCAATGTTTGAAAAGTATTCAATTTCTGAAAAACGCTTTAAAAAATCTTTCGATTATTATTTGGCAAAGCCAGAAGAAATGGATAAAATGTACGATGAAATTCTAGAAGAACTTACAAAAAATCAGGCAGATTTATCTAAAAAAGTAAAAATAGATACTTCTAAAGTAAAATCTGAAGAAAACTAGACTGTAAAACAACTAGCAGTGTGTTTTATAGCATCTTCCACCGAGTGATATTCAATACCCAATAAACTTTTCGATTTTTTGTTATTGTATAAGTTTTTTGAATTAGCCGAGTGAGCAGTTTCTTGGGTTACAGCTACATCTTTTTTTGAAATTAAGCTCCAAACCCATAATATCCTCCAGCCAATACTAGAAAGTATTTTATTTGCTTTTATAGTAGGTGGATTTTTCTTTAGGGCCTTTGCCATGAGAGTAAATACTTCTTTGTAAGATTTGTTTTCCCCAATAACTAAAATTCTTTCGTGGTTTATTTTTTTCTGATAGGCTAATACTAAACTATCGGCAACATCTCTTACATCAACAAAGCCATTCATGCCATCTGTATAAAACTTTAATCCATCGTTTACGGTTTTAAATAGGCTAGTTGAACTTTTTCCCCAATTTCCTGGGCCTAAAACTATAGAGGGGTTTATGATTGCACCTGATAAACCTTCTTCAAACCCACGCCAAACCTCTAATTCGGCAAAGTGCTTAGAGATACTATAATTGCTTATGTTTTTGGTCTTTTTCCAAAGTATATCTTCTGTAATTAATTGGCTTTTGTCTTTTGGCTTTCCAATGGCGGCAGTAGAACTAACATGATAAAAACCTCTAACTCCATTGGCAAGAGCTAAATCAATTAGATGCTGGGTGCCAAAAATATTTACTTCTTCTAAGGCATTTTTATCTTTTGGCTGAAAAGAAACCATAGCAGCACAATGAAAAACAGTCTCAACATCCTTTAAAATGATGTTTAATTCATATTCATTTTGAAATTCACATTTTACCCATTCAACAGCATCAAAAAATCCTGTTGGCTTTTGGTACCAAGTTTCCATTTTTTTAAAAATGGAAAGAGAATCTTCAGAGCGATATATGGCTTTAATCTTTAGGTTTTGCTCAAGCAAAAGCATAATTAAATGGGTTCCAACTAAACCTGTACCGCCTGTAACAAATATCATGGTTGTACCATTATTTTATGAGTTTCAACTATTTGGTTTTCTTGCCAAATTTCTAATAAATATAATCCTGAAGGTAGTTCTTGCACATTAATTTTTTGACTTGAATTAGTTTTAATAACTCTTCCTTCGAGGTTAATTAATTTCAATTGGATATTGCCTTTTTCACTTAACACATAAACCTCACTGTTTGTTGGGTTTGGAAATACCAATAATCTTGGCTTTTCAATCTGTTCAACTTCAGTTGGTAGGCAAGGGGGAGTATGAAAGTATCCATTTCCAAGATTTCCTAAATAGCCGCCAAAGGTATTTTTTGAATTCTCGGTTTCTAATGAATCTGGCAACTCATAATAACTAACTACAATTTTTTTAGGCAGGTAATAGCTTTTATTGTCGAAACCAGAAACAGTTATAAACCCTTTGTTTTCGCAATCTATGGTAACGTTTCCGTTACCATCTTCCAATAAAAAAGAAGACCTTGGAGTTGCATAAAGATGAATGCCTGCAATCCAAGGGGTTGTAAGAATTGTAGAATCTATAGTTCCGCGTTTTATTATTTTAAAACGATGATTGAAATCAACTTGGGTGAAGCCTAAATCTTTGTTTTCAGCAAAAAGCATTGCATTAGGCTGGTTTATTGAAATGGGCGAGGCAAATAAATAAATATTGTAAGTGGAAGAATCAATATAGTTACCTGCTGAAGAGAATTGGTTTAAGGTATATCCTTTGTAAAAAGGCCATTTACCTATTTGTGAGGTAAAGTAAAACTGATCATCAATAATATGAATGCTAGAATAAATCTCATTTCCTGATATTGAAAAATCAAATAAAATTGAATCGTTGGCTAAATCATAAGCATAAATTTTTTCGTTTAAACATGGAATAAGCATGGTTTCACCAAAAATAGTGGGAGCTGAAATAAATCCTTTTACGCTATCGCTTGCAATTACTTTAGCGTTTTGGATATTACCTGATAATAAACTATCAAAAGAAACTTTATAAAAATTACCTGCTACAGTCTCTCCACCACTTCCAAAATAAATATTCTCGTTATAAATCAAAGGAGTAGCATAGCTCTCAGTTCCGTCGGGCATGGTATCCGCTGCAATAATGTTTCCGTTGGCTCCATCAATTGCCATTAAATAACCCGGAGGTCTAAATGGAATTGAAGATGTTGAACCGCCCCCGTAAACTGCAATTAAGTCTTTTTCTCCATCGTTATTCAAATCTTCAACCCATTGAGGTTGGTTGAAGTTATATCGAAGACTATCGTCTGTATGATTAAAATTACTTCGATTGTATTTCCAAATTTCATTGCCCGAATAAATATCCACGCATGAAAATATTCCTTTTCTACCAGTAATAATTACTTGATTTTTATGTGGTGTAGAAATTCCAATAATTTGGTTGCTGAACTTTTTCTTCCACCTTAAACTTCCTGTTGAAATATCAACGGCAAAAGCAGCGTAACCCGTTGCTGCATTTTCCCAACCGGAGCCAACAATTGCAATTCCGTTTACAACCAAAGGCGAACAAATAGATGAGCCACTATCGGCAATAAAACTCCATTTTGGAATCCAACCGATTTGGGCTTTTGCAAAATTTAAAGTCCATAAAACAAAAGCAAAAAATATGAATACTTTTAATTTCAAGGGTGGTTGTATTTGCAAGTTTGAAACATAACTTTGCGCGAAAGTAATACCTATTTGCATGAGTTTTATTGAAGAGCTTACCTGGCGTGGAATGATTCACGATATTATGCCAGGAACCGAAGAACAACTTAATAAAGAATTAACTAGAGGTTATGTTGGTTTTGATCCAACTGCAGACTCATTGCATATTGGAAACTTGGTTCCGATTACTCTTTTGGTTCATTTACAAAGGGCAGGGCATCAGCCAATTGCTTTGGTTGGCGGAGCAACTGGTATGGTTGGTGATCCATCTGGAAAATCTGAAGAAAGAAACTTGCTAACTAGAGATGTAATTGAGCATAATTTGGCTTGCCAGAAAAAACAATTAGAGAAGTTTTTAGATTTTAACTCAGAAACCAATCCTGCGATTATGGTAAATAATTACGACTGGTTTAAAGATTTTGGCTTTCTAGAGTTTATTAGAGATGTAGGAAAACATATTTCTGTTAACTACATGATGGCAAAAGATTCGGTTAAAAATAGACTCGAAAACGGAATGAGTTTCACTGAGTTTAGTTACCAGCTTGTGCAGGGATATGATTTTTTTCATTTGTTTAAAAACATGAATTGTAAAATTCAAATGGGAGGATCTGACCAATGGGGAAATATTACAACAGGGACTGAGTTGATAAGAAGAATGGGCGCGGGTGAGGCTTTTGCTGTTACAACTCCCCTTATTAAAAAAGCAGATGGTGGAAAATTTGGAAAATCAGAAAAGGGAAATGTTTGGTTAGATGCCGAAAAAACAACGCCTTATGAATTTTACCAATTTTGGATAAATGCAGCCGATAGTGATGCTGTTGTTTACATAAAAACTTTTAGCCTAAAAGATAGGGCAGAAATAGAGGCTTTAATTGCTGAGCATGAAAACGCTCCTCATTTAAGAATAGTTCAAAAAGCAATTGCCGAAGAATTAACAGAAAGAGTTCATTCTAAAAAAGATTTAGAAGCTGCTATTGATGCTTCCTCTATTTTGTTTGGTAATGCTACTTCAGATAAATTAAAAGCCATGAGCGAAAGAGACTTTTTGGCTGTTTTTGATGGAGTTCCTAGAGCAGAAATTAGTAAATCTGAATTAGAATCTGGAATTGGAGTTTTAGATTTACTTGCTACAAAATCAGGGTTTTTAGCTTCTAATGGAGAGGTGAGAAGAGCTCTTAAAGAAAACTCAATTAGCATTAACAAAGAGAAAATAAACTCTGAAGAGGCATATTTCAATTCGGATTCTTTAATTAATGGAAAATATTTGCTTTTACAAAGAGGAAAGAAAAAGTACTTTATTGTTTCGGTAAGTTAAAATACCATTAAGGTACAACCCCTTACTTCGGCATTGTCAAAACGACCTAAAACTTCAAAAGTGCCATTTGGATAGAGGTTTCCTAAATCTTCTGTGGCAATAAAAGCGCAAGAATCAACATTGGCAAGGTCAATAATATTAAGTCCACCGCGACCTTTAGTTAAAGTAGCAAGAGGGTCGTTGGTTTCTCTTACAAAAACCTTCATCCAAGGTGGAGTTTCAAATATTCCATTTTGTTTGGCATAAGCTTGTGATAGTAATTCGGTCATACCATATTCCGAATGTATCTGTTTTACTCCGAAACTGTTTTTTAAGGTTTCATGTAGCTCAGACCTTGTTATTTCTTTTCTTCTGCCTTTCATGCCTCCTGTTTCCATAACAATAGCATGCTTCAAAGAAAAATTGAATTTTTCTGAGAAATCTAATAATCCAAAGCTTACCCCAATTAATAAATAAGGTTGCTTTTCTTTTTCGCTTGTTAAAATGGCATTTTTTAAGGCTTCAAAATCATTCAAGAAAAATCCACTTTCTTCAAATTGACATATCTCTATCATTTTTTTTACCATGTAAACCAAGGATGATCCACTTCTTTCTAGGTATGATGGCAAAAGACCAAAAATCTTTAAATTTTTTATTGGGCCATAAAGGTTTTCAAACCCTTTTATAAAAGACTCTTCGTAAATTTCGGTTGATTTTACAAAGTGATTACTTTGTTTTTGGCCAGTGGTAGCACTTGATAAAAAGGTAATTTCTGGTTCGAAGTTATTGGTTTTTACCTTGTGAGTTTTGAAAAGAGAAATAGGTAAAAAGGGAATGGATTCTAGGTTTGCAATTTTTTGGACATCAATATTTAGATGGGATAAAAAATCGCAATAAACTGAGTTGTTTTTTGCTTGGTATTGAAATAATTCAAGAGCTAACTCCTTAAATTGATTAGGAGTGTGTTCTTTAATAATTTTTGAAATGGGAAAATGTGAAACCAAAAAGTTGGTTTTATTCGGTTTCTTCTTTGCCTGAAAAAGGTGTAGACAAAATTTCTTCTTCGTTTACGGTATTGTATTGTAAAAATCCTTCTTCGTTTTTAAATACTACTTCGTACTGCTTTTTACTGTTTTTGTAAATCTGCTTATGCACCAACATTGGAATATTGTCGATAGTATAATAAACAATTTCGCCTTCTTCGAACTTAAATGGATCATCTTTGGGAACAGAATTGCAACCAATTAAAAACAAGGTAAAGGCACTAACTATAAGAATTCTTATTTTTAAAGCTTTCATTGCTTTGTTTTGCGTAATTAATGTTCGAAAATAACAAATAAACATGAACCAACGTTATTCTATTCTATTTGAAATTAAAATGAAGAGTTTATTAGCCATAATTTTTATTATTTCAACTTTATTTTTCGGAAGTTGCAAACCAGAAACTTGCGAAGAAATTGTGCCTCAAATAGAATTTGTTTCATTACAAGTTTTTGGCGATACAGCCAAACTTACCTTTAGTTTTAAAGATTGTGATGGTGATTTTGGTCTGCGTAGATCAGATACTTTACCTCCTTACGAGTACAATGTTTTTATTGAGTATTTCGATTTTAATAATGGGGAGTTTAAAAAGGTAGGTCCTTTAAATCCACCTTATTATTACAGGATACCCTTTTTAGAATCATCGAGCAATAGTGATATTTTAGAAGGTGAAATTGATATAGATATTATACCTTATTATTTACCTGGATTTGGAGATACTATGAGGTATGAAGTTTATATCCAAGATAGTTTATTGCATCAAAGCAATGTATTAACTACCCCAAGTTTAATAGCTCCCCAATAATTATATTCTTCCTGTTATAGCTTCTGTAACGTTAACCACATGATCACCAATTTTTTCGAACGAATTGAATAAATCGGTGTAATAAATGCCACTTTTCATATTGTAATCGCGGTTTTCCATGCTTTTTAGGTGAACTTTTCTGAGTTTATTTCTAAGCTTGTTTATTCGCTTTTCTACTTCATCAGCTTTTTCGAGGGTAACATTATCATAATTGGCATCAAGGTTTAGGTTCATTACTTTTAATGCTTCTTTTAATTCGCCCATCATAAAGTTTAGGTGTTCTCTTTGGTCAGGCGTGAACCAGGCTTTTTCTTTTTGTTTTCGCTCGTAAGTTTTAGATATTTGGTAATAAACGTCACCAATTCGTTCTAAATCGCCTACTATTCCAAGCATACTTCTAACTCTAAGAGAAGTTTTTTCACTCATTTCTCCTTCTGAGATTTTAAGCAAATAATCTGCAATTTCAATTTCAATTTTATCAGTAATTTCTTCGTAGTATCCAATTTTTTCGTTGAGATGATTTACTGCTTTTGAGTCTCTTTCGTTTACCATCTTTTCAACTAAATTATGCATTCTCTCAATCAGTTGTCCAAATTTTGCAACTTCCTTTTTTGCTTCTAATACACTTAATTCTGATGTGCCCATCATTGAGCCTGAAATATATTCTAAATGGTATTTTTCTTCCTCGGTTTTTGGGATTACCATTTTATTTACAATTTTTTCTAATAAAGGAATAAACCAAATTAGAAGGAAGGTATTTACAATGTTAAAAGAAGTGTGGAATAATGCTAAAGCCAACTCTGTTGGGCTATCGTCTTGCATTAAAGTTCTAAAAAAAGGCATTATACTTTCAATAAATCTCATGAAGAATGGAAAAGCTAAAAGCATCCAAGCTACCCCAAAAACATTGAAAATAAAGTGAGCACGAGCTGATCTTTTGGCTTGAGTATTTGCAACAATTGCTGCCAGATTTGCAGTTATTGTTGTCCCAATATTTTCGCCCATAACAATTCCCGCAGCCATTTCTAAGGTAATAACTTCTTGGTTTAGTAGAACTAGCGTTAAAGCCATAGCCGCGCTAGAAGATTGAACCACAATTGTTAAAACAGTACCTATTAAAATGGAAATAACAAGTGAAAGGAAGCCTAAATCTGCATAGTTTGCTAAAAATTCTAAAATCTGAGGATTGCCTTTTAAATCGGGAACTGAAGATTTTAGTGCATCTAAACCCATAAAAAGCAATGCAAAACCAATTAAAACTTCAGCCCAAGATTTTAAATTGCTTTTGTTAGAAAACATCAAAGGCAAGCCTATAGCAATAATTGGCAGAGTAACAGAAGAAATTTTAACTTTAAATCCGAATATACTAATTAGCCAACCGGTAACAGTGGTTCCAATATTAGCTCCCATAATTACACTAATTGACTCGCCTAAAGAAAGTAATCCAGCATTTACAAAGCTTACCGTCATAACGGTGGTAGCAGAAGATGATTGAACCAGTGAGGTAATTAGTAATCCTGTAAAAACACCTAAAAATCTGTTGGAGGTCATAGCACTCATGATGTCTCTGAGCTTTTCACCAGCAACCTTTTGGATGCCTTCGCTCATAACCTTCATTCCGTAAATAAAAAATCCTAGTGCACCTAAAAGGTTTAAAAAGTCAAAAAGAGAGTAATTCATTACCTAGTTGGGTATTTTATTTGCGCTATTTTCGCTGTGGCAATATTACTATAAATGGCTCTTTTAAACTAATTAATGCTTTAAATGATAACACAAAAATCATCAATAATATTTCTGTTTATTTTTATTTCAACGTTCTCTTTTTGTCAAGAAATTTTAAAGGTAAAAAACAATCTAGGGGAGGGTATAACATTCACCACAAGAAATAAATCTGTAGAATCAACTATTTATGCCTGGGGTCATTTTGATGGTGCCGTTTCTAATGGGTTTACCAATAATTTTGATATTAGTAATAATCAATATGTATTTGGTCTTCAAAGAATGCGATTTGGCACTAGGGGCTTTATGTACCAAAATAAATTGAGATACCATTTTCAATTTAGTGTTGCTCCAGTTGAAGTGAAAGGAATAGATGCCAATTCAAGTAGTTTTTATAATGGTTTGTTAGATGGGTTTTTCGAATATGATTTATTTGAAGGATTTACAATTAGTGCTGGACAAAGGTTTTTACCCGGAAATAGAAATGCTTTTACAGGAATTAGAAATTTACAGTTTTTCGATAGAAGTGCCCTTTTTTCTTTTTCCGGTTATGATAGAGATATTGGTGTTTTTGCTTGGTATAATTTTTCGGTTGGAGGCTCAGTTTTTAGGCCCCAATTTGCTTTAACCCAAGGGGAAGGAAGAAATATTTCAAGAAATTTAGGTGGTTTGAATTATCAAGCAAGGCTAGATTGGATGCCTTTTGGTGCGTTTACAGGGTTAAATGATATTGTTGAAGGCGATATTTCAAGAGAAACTTCCCCAAAACTTGCCATTGGGGTAGGTTATGGGTTAAATGATAATGCTAGCAGAGAAGGTGGTTTTACCGGAGATTTTGTAAATACCCAAAGGGACATTGAAAGCATTTATGCTGACGTACTTTTTAAATACAATGGCATTTCAATTATGGCAGAGTATTTTGAAAAATTTTCTGATATTCCTGTAGTGTATGATACAGCTTTTAATACTTTGGCCACTTTTGGCAATGGCTATGGCTTTAACTTTCAGGCAGGTTACTTATTTGAAAGTAATTGGGAGTTAGCAGGCAGGTATTCAACTGTTTTTCCTACTCCAGTAACAAAAGCACCAAATCTCGAAAAGTATTCTTTGGCTTTAAACAAGTATATAGCCGGACATGGTATAAAATTACAAGGCGAAGTTTCATATACCGATACCAAAGCTCTTCCTGCAAATATTAATGGGGTTCAATTTATTCTGCTTTTTGCTTTAGGGATTTAGTTCAACTCAATTATTTCAATTAATTTGGTAACATTAAGTTAACATTAGAGAATTTTTCTATATTTGCTTAACATTAAGTTAACAAATAGTGAAAATAGCATTAACATTCATTTTGATCTCAATCAGTTTTCTTGGGTTTTCTCAGGCAGATAATAATGAGGTAATTACCAATGTTAATGGGTTTCACAGGTTTGATGGAGTTGATCCTTTAGGTGGAAAAGTTACCGTTGTTTACAACCAAGATTTTGATAAAGTTTACCAAGAAAGATTGCACGATAGTTCTAAGGTTTATGTTATTTACTCAAACCGAAAAATTGTTGAATATGGTACAATAACAGTTTTAGCAGAAAATATTATTCCCGACGATATTGGGAAATTAGAAGAATAAAAAAGGCCGCTATTGCGGCCTTTTTTATTTAAAAGTTGTATGAGTATTTTATGTTGAAATTTATTCCAGGATAAAACCTATTAAAAACTTGGTCCTCTGCTTCATAAGCTCTGTAAACCATAATTCTATCGTCGTTAAGAATGTTTTGAACTCTCAAAGTAATTCTTTGGTTAAAGTTTTTACCAAACCCTTTATAAGTGTTAAAGTTTACACTATGAAACGGAAGTGTATAAACATCAGGAACTCTTTCTGAACCAATTATGGTTAATTGCTCACCTTGAACATTGTAAGCTAAGGCAAAGTTCATTTGTTTTTCAGGTAACTCGTAAGCTAAATTGAAATTAATAGCATAAGGAGATTGACCAGACATTGGTCTTGTATCGCTTAATTGTTGGTTAGTTCTTAAAAACTCTGACCTAGAATCATACTCTGTTTTGCCTGAGTTATTTACCAAAACACTTTTTAAATCAACTGCAGATTGAACCAAAGAAACGTTGGTTGATAAAAAGAAGTTGTTTAAGAATGAACTTGCATTTGGCAAACCTTTTCTCAATTCAAATTCAACTCCCATTAATTCAGCATTTCCAGAGTTTCTTGGTTTAAACTCATCAGGGTTTAGGTTATTCGAAATTAATTCGATGTGGCCATCAAATTGTTTGTAGAAACCTGCAATAGATAAAAGCTCTTTTGGTGCGAAGAAATACTCATATCTAGCATCAAAGTTCATAATGGTTGTTTGTTGTAAATCTAAATTACCAACATAAGTTCTTTTGGTTATTGGGTCATAAATTTGAGCAATTGATATTTCTTTAAAAGACGGCATGGCAACGGTTTGATTGGCTGCTAATCTCAAATTCATATCTTCTGTTAGGCTATAAACAATATTTAAAGAAGGTAATATGTTAAAGGCATCCAATGTTTTTTCATTATTGTATACCTCTGTTTCTGAGTTATTTGTTCCTGAATAAAACATATCTGTTTTTTCAACCCTTACGCCATAAATAAATTTAAATAAGCCAAATAATTGATTTTGAGCCATTAAGTATCCTGCAAATTGAGTTTGGCTTGAAGTGAATGAGTTTTGTTTTTGGAAACTTCCAACTGTATAAGTTCCATTTCTAAAATTTCCGCTTTTATCATCGGCAGACCAAACATTTTCACTAGCTAAAAACCAATCTGGATCAATACTAATATTTGATTGGTCTGAAACTCGGTGTTTGAAATTTGCCACATCGAAATCTCGTGTTTTTATCATTCCAAATCCACCTGTTTTAATTTCCATATTATCACCAACCGGAATTTTTAAATCAGCTCTAAAAGATTCGTTAAACTCATCTAAAAATCTCCAAAATCTGTCAATTCCTGCACCATCCCCAGTATTCAATGAAGTATCACCTTGAGTAGTTGAAATTTTTGTTTCCCTAAAATCTGGGTCGTAAACTTTTGAGTAAGTTGCTGCATTTGCCCAACTTAATTCCATGTTTTTTGCCAATAAGTGTTTTCCACTTAAGGTGAAATTAGTTAAGGTTCTTGAAGTATATGTTAGAATATCTTCACGCAATGTTGCGCCAGTTTGATCATAATCTTGATTAGTTCTTTTGGCTGCAGAAGATTCGCCACTTTGGCTATTTAAAAGGGTTGCAGAAAACGAGTTATTTCCTTTTTTATAAGAGCCACTAATTAAGCCGCTCCACAAAACAGTTTGCCTGCCAACATCTCCAACTATTCCAACAAACTGGCCGAGTTCATTTTCATCTTTGTTATTGCTTTTTAAGTAATAATTATTTTCAAAGTCTCTGTAAAATACTCTTTGGTTTCTATAATTGAATACAGTGTTATATCCTATGGTAGAGCCATCTTCTCTGTTTATTTGATTACCGTGATTAAATGAAAATGAACCATTTGGTAACGCTGTAGTTTTTTGCGCTGCAAGCACAGGGTCAAAACTTCTTGTGATACTTTCTAATTCTGGATCTACTAAAACTTCCGAAGGAACATCTTTGGTAATTGGTAATGGAATTTCTCTTCTTTTTCCTGCATATCCTGTCCAATCGAAATTTCCACCTGCATAAGATAAATAGTTGCTATTAAAATTCATTCCAGGTGTAATTCCTAACCCTAAGGTTAAATTAGAGGTTTTTTGATCGGGAAATTTTTTGGTAACCACATCAACTAAACCACCTGTAAAATCGCCATATAAATCAGGTGAAAAAGTTTTGTAAACCTGTACATTTTCTAAAACTGCGGTAGGAAAAATATCTATTTGAACTGCATTTACATCAGGATCTAAACCTGGTATTGCCATGCCGTTTAAGGTGGTTTTAGTATATCTATCTCCTAACCCTCTAACATAAACGTATTTTCCTCCCTGAACAGTAACCCCTGTTACCCTTTTTATGGCTCCTCCCAAATCAGAGTCACCAATTTTTCTAAATGATTGTGAAGAGATTCCATCTGTAACATTTGATGCTTTTTTCATTTCCATCAACATTGCAACATCATTGTTCCTTCTTATTTCAGCTACAATTTCTACAGTAGAAAGCTCTTCAGCGGCTGAGGCTAAGGTTGCATCAATAATTGAAACTTTACCTGCTGTAATTGTTGTGTTAGGAAACTTTTGGGTTTTATAGGAAATAAAAGAAACATTAATAGTATAAGTTCCAGGATTTAACGGCAATGAAAAGTTTCCATCAAAATCTGTTGTGGTGCCAACGCCCGGCATTTCTTCAACAGTAACAGCAGCTCCAATTAACGGGCCACCAAAATCACCATCTGCAATATTTCCTCTAACAAATCCTTTTTCTTGTGCAAAAAGAAATCCTGTAAAAAATAAGCTTAATAAACAGATTGTAAAACTTTTCATAAATCGATTTTAAAAATGTAATCCCTGTGAATTCAAAAATTCACAGGGATTATGGTTGTTATATATTATACTCTTTTTTTATTATAACTGACTATTAGCAGCTGCTGCTGTCCAAGAGAATGTTGAAGCAACATCTAATGAAGCGCCCGCACCTGTTCCTACTTTAGTAGGAGCAGTTGTAACTGCTGAACTTAATTCTGAAGCACACAAACCAGTTTCATCTCCTTCGTAAACATCAATTGTTGCAGAACCTAAATTAATTCCTGTATAAATTAATTTGTTATCTGTTACTAAATATTTATAAGCATCTGATTTATGAGCACAATCAACTCCTGGATCTACAAAGTTTGTTCTGAATTTAATTTTCTTTGAACCTTCAAAACTCACATTCATAACATTACCTTGAGCTTTTGATTTAAAATCGCCGAAAGAACCTTCAGAACCGTCTAATTTGCATATACCATTTTTCAAGGTAAATAAACCATCAGTGTAAGTTGAACCTTCTGGACCATCTATCTCTAATGATTCATCTGTACCAATACCATCACCTGAAATAATTGCAAAATTCTCAATTGTACCTGAATAGTTTTGGTCTAAATCGATACCATCATCGCCTTGGTAATAAACCAAAATATTAGAAGCGTTTACTGTACCACCAAAAAATTCAACACCATCATCAAGCGTAGCATAAATTTCAATGTTATCAATAACAGTTCCTGTTCCAACACCACCTAGTGTTAAACCATTTAATTCATTTCCTTCTCCAATTGTGATACCACCATGGCGAATTGAAATGTATTTTAAAACGCCTGAATTATCAGCAGCATTTGTTCCGCCGTATTTACCGTAACCAGCATCAGCAGGAATACCTTCAATGTTACCTTCTGTGTCTCCATTTTCTGTAGACGATGGAGCATTTCCACAAACAACAACACCACCCCAAAGTTCATTGTCAGTTCTTGTTAAGTTAGTACCAACTTTCTCTCCTTGTTTAATATTGTCTAAAATAGAAGTGAAAATAATTGGTTTATCGGCAGTACCTTCAGCCATAAGTTTACCACCTCTTGCCACAACTAAAGCAGATGAAGCCGCATCTTGTCCTTCTTTACCTTTAATAATTGTTCCTGCCTCAATGGTTAATGTAATTCCTGAAGGAACAACAACTTTACCATCTAATACATAAATGTTGTTTGCTGTCCAGGTTTCATCAGTAGTTAGTTCTCCTGTTTTTGTTTCTTGGCCTGTTAAGTCAGCTGGGTCATATAAACATGAGCCATCATCTTCTTCAGCTTTTTCATCGTAATTGATAGCTGTAGAATCGGTGCATCCTTCTTTGTTACAAGAAGAAAATAATAAGCCTGCAGCAACAATTGCAAGACCTGTGTACTTTGTAATTAAGTTTAACTTTTTCATGTTAAAGATTTTTGTTAATTTTTCGATTTAAAGTTTGATGCAAATTACCCCCACAAGTTTTACTACTAAGTCAATCCAATGTTATGATTACATTAAGGGAAACTAAGAAAAGTGTTACCGAAAGTTTCAATGTTAAGCACTTATTAACTTTAAAATAGTTGTAAAGAAGTGCCTATAAAATCTTTTGAAACCTAGTAAATAAATAACTTTGATGTTATGTAATTAATTTCTGATTGTAAAATTTAAAAACTGGGAAATTAATTTTTTGTTAAAGGAAAGTTAACCACTATGGCAAAGAAAAAGGGTAAGATTGGCAAAAATTTTAAAGCCAAAAAAATGCAAGAAAAAATTTACAAAATTCTAGTTGTAGATGATGAACCAGATATTGTTGAATTTATAGGATACAACTTAAAGAAGGAGGGGTTTGAAGTTTTTACTTCGAACAATGGGAAGGATGCAATTGAAATAGCCAAAAAGCATAAGCCGGATTTAATTTTACTTGATGTAATGATGCCTGAAATGGATGGCGTTGAAACTTGTGTAGAGTTAAGATCTATTGACTCTTTAAAAGATGTTTTTATTTCGTTTTTAACAGCAAGGGCTGAAGATTACTCGCAAATAGCAGGCTTTGAAGCAGGCGCAGACGATTATATTACAAAGCCCATTAAACCAAGAGTTTTAATATCTAGGCTAAAAGCTATGTTGAGAAGAAACTCAATATCTGAGAGTAAAAACGAAAAAGAATTGGTTGGAGGTTTAGTAATTGATAGAGAAAAGTATGTTGTTGTTAAGGATGACGAAACATTAAACCTTCCCAAAAAAGAATTTGAATTAATAGCTTTACTTACTTCTAACCCAGGTAAAGTTTTTACTCGAGAGCATATTCTTTCTACCGTTTGGGGAGATGAAGTTATTGTTGGAGACAGAACGATTGATGTTCATGTTAGAAAATTAAGAGAAAAAATAGGTGATGAGTTTATAAAAACAGTAAAAGGAGTGGGGTATAAATTTGTAGCTCAATGAGGGAAGTTACACCAAAAAGAATTGCCTTTTTTACCTCTGTTGCCACCTCTGGAATAATTGCTTTAATACTTGGTTTAGTTTTCCTGTTGATAGGAGTAAGTAATATTTGGCTTTACTTTTTTATTTCTGTAACACTTACTTTTTTTGCCTCTTACTTAATATTTTATTATTCTATAGAGCAATTTATTCACATAAAAATTAAGCTCATATATAAGTCAATTCACAGGCAAAAAACTGGCAACAAAAAATTGCTAAATGACTTAGACATGAATACCGATGTTATTGGAAATGTTAATAAGGAAGTTTTAAAGTGGGCTGATGAAAGCAGGGAAGAAATTCAACAATTAAAAGAGCAAGCAAAGTTTAGAAGAGAATTTATTGGAAACTTGGCCCACGAACTAAAAACTCCACTTTTTAGTATTCAAGGTTATTTGTTTACCCTTTTAGAAGGAGGTTTAGAGGATGAAACAATAAACCGAGATTACCTTATGCGAGCCGACCGAAACCTTGAAAGGTTAATGGATTTGGTAAAAGATCTAGATGATATTACAAAACTTGAATCTGGGGAAATGCAGCTCAGGCTTGAAAAAATTAATATTATCGAATTGGTTAGAGACACATTTAACTCTCTTGAATTTCAAGCAAAAAAGAGAAAGATTAACCTTGATTTTGATAAAAAATACGAGAAACCAATATTTGTTAGAGCCGATTACGGTAAAATTCAGCAAGTATTTGTAAACCTGATTGTAAACTCTATTAATT
>JABAYK010000009.1:9176-39230 GCA_018609045.1 Flavobacteriales bacterium | reverse complement strand
ACACCAAAGTGAAGTTTTTCGATATGGATGAAAATATCCTTATTGAAATTGAAGACAATGGCATTGGAATTTCAAAAGAACATTTACCAAGACTATTTGAGCGATTTTACCGAGTTGATAAAAGCAGGGCTAGAAACCATGGAGGTACCGGTTTAGGCTTGGCTATTGTAAAACACTTAATTGATGCTCATAAGCAAAACATCAATGCGAGAAGTGAAGAAGGGACCGGGTCTACATTTTCTTTTACCTTAAAAAAAGCTTAAATCCTATTACTCTTACAGTATCTAGTTTTAATCTGGTTTCAAGCCACCTTGAAAGTCTTTTCTGTTGTTTTAGTCTTTCATCTTCATCATACCCCTCTTGCCAGGTGGCTAAAAATGTTGGAATTGTATCAACTTGGTTAAAATCTTTTTTAACTTCATAAGAAAAACCAAAACCAAACTTTTCTATTTCACTATACTGAATTTCTACTTCTTTCCTTAAAGTTTTAAACGGAATAGTATCCTTTTCATATTTAAAAAGCTTATTTTCCAATTCGATAATATATTGGTTTTTTTCTTCAATAATTTCTGAGTTTTTCTTGTAAATGTCTTCTAATATTCCTGATTTTACTTGCTGAGAAAGTTTACCTGCAATTTCTGAAGTATTGTCTTTGGCTTGAAATATTTTAACCATGGTATTTTCTAAACCATAAGATTTAAGCCTAACATTCAAATTTTTTTCAACTTCTACAGGTACCATATTTCCCATTACAAATAACTCGATGGTAGAAAGAGAATCATTATAATTTATTTTTTGATTGATAATCTCAGCACCTTCAAATTTGGCATTTTCGATTAAAAATTGATTAACCCTATTTTTAAAATAAGATTGCTTAATAACATTCCAAAAAATAAATCCACTAGGAATTAAAACAACCACAACAAAGGTGTAAATGTACCTTTTAACCTTTTTCTCTGTATCAGGGTTAACAAACGATTTTACTGGAAACCCTAAGTATTTTACAACAATAAATGTTGAAATACTAATAAAAATACTGTTTAGTAAAAACAGGTAAAACGCACCAAAAAAGTAGCTGAAATTTCCAATGGCTAATCCATAACCTGCAGTACATAGCGGAGGCATTAATGCTGTTGCTATGGCTACTCCGGGTACAACGTTGGTTTTTTCTTTTCTACTGCCAGCAATAATTCCCGCAAATCCTCCAAAAAGTGCAATAAAGGCATCTAATAAAGTTGGTGTTGTTCTGGCTAAAAGTTCAGATTGTTCATCTTTTAATGGGGTTAATAAAAAATATATAGTTGAGGTTAATAAGGCTACACCTGCGGCAATACCTAAACTTCTTAATGATCTTTTTAGTAAAGTAAAATCATTTGTTCCAACAGATAAACCTATACCTAAAATGGGTCCCATTAAGGGAGAAATTAACATAGCGCCAATAACTACCGCAGTGCTATTTACATTTAACCCAATAGAAGCAATAAAAATTGAGCATATTAATATGTAAACATTGTAGCCTTTAAAATCGATATCTTTAATAATGCCGTTAATAGCATTTTCTTGATCAACACCTTCTCTAAGGTTTAATATTGGTTTTACCTTGTTTAAAGTAGAGGTAATTAGCCTAAAAAGTAAATACTTAATTTCGGCTGTTTCTTTATTTGATGGAGTTTTTTCTTCAGTTTCAGAAGGACTTGTTTCCATATTAATTTTTTTGAAAAATATAAAAATTGCCCAATTGAGTTACTATCAATCCTGAGTAATTTTTTTTATGAAAAAATATTAACTGTCTTTTAAAAATTATACTTAATCTAAACCAAATACTTTTTACCTTTAGCTTTGTATTATGCCAAAACTATTTTTAGTAAATATTTCTATACTTTTTTTAATTCTAGGGTCTTCAATTTCTGGTAATGCTCAAAGCGAAAGGCAAATTGCCAAAAAGTTAATGTACGATGGCGATGCAAAAATCAGAGGTTTTGATTTTGAAGGAGCTTTAATTAATTACTCATCTGCAATTTCAACAGATCCAACCTATGCAGATGCGTATATGAAAAGAGCTAGTTTATTGCAAAAGCTTGGAAGGCCCACACAGGCCATAAATGACTATGATAAAGCAATTAAGCTTAATCCTTACGTTGAGTATTTATATGATGAAAGAGCAAAACTTAAAATACTTTTAGATGATTACAAAGGAGCCTTATCTGACTTTAATACTGCTGTTCAAATTTGCCCCGGAAATGAAGATTTAATTAGAAAATCTGCCGAAGCTAAATATTCAACAGCAGACTTTGTGAACGCTTTGGAGGATTACAACTACGTTTTAAAAGAAAACCCATTTGATACAGTAGCTTTAATCGGAAGAGCTTTAACTTATTTAAAAGTTTGCGAATCGAATAATGCACTCGATGATATTGGCAAGTTAATTGAATTTGCTCCTCAATACAGTCCTGCCTATAATGTTGAAGGTTTAGCTTACATCGAAACAGGTGAATATGAAAGGGCACTTACCTCCTTTAATACCGCTATTGGCATTGATCCATATAATTCATCAACTTATTTTAACAGAGGTTATTTACACTATTTGTTGGGCAATTCAAAAGAAGCGGTTAATGATTTCACCCAAGCTATCGAAAACGACTCAGCTTATACAATTGCCTATTTTAACAGAGCCATTGCAAAAAAACAAATGGGTGATAATGAGGGAGCCATAAAGGATTATAACCAAGCTTTAAAGTATTCTGATGGCTTTTCGGCTGCTTTTTTTAATAGAGGAATCGCTAAAAAAATATTAGGTGATTTTGTGGGAGCTTTGAATGATTATGATTTGGCCATAGCTGAAAATCCGAATGACCCTAATATTTATAATGCACGTGGAAACATTAAAGTTTTTAACCGCCAATACAGCGAGGCTATCCAAGATTTTACAGAAGCCATAAGATTAGACCCAAATTATGCAGAAGCCTATTACAATAGGGGAATGGCTCAAATTTTTGAAGGTAGAACAGATTCAGGTTGTGATGATTTGTACAGAGCAGAAGATTTTGGGCTTGAAAAGGCTACTATAAAAATTGAGTATTTCTGTTATTCCAAATAAAATTTGAATTTTAAAACCACAATAAAACAGCCTTTTTTTGAAAGAAAAATAAAGATTGAAGATTCTTCATTTTTTATTGGCTCGTGCTTTTCTATAAACCTTTTTCAAAAATTTCAACAGCACTTTTTAAGAGCTAATGTAAATCCTTTTGGAACTGTTTTTAATCCGGTTTCAATAAAATCTCAAATAGAAGAACTTTTAAATTATAGCAATCCAACAGTTAGCTTAACCAAAGTAGAAAACAGATTTTACTCATTAAATCATAATTCTTTGTTTTCAGATGGTTCAAAAATTGAATTAGAAGGTAAAATATTATCAACTATTAAAAATGAATATCAAAACCTAACAAAGGCTAATAATGTTTTTATCACCTTAGGTACAGCGTGGGTTTACCAATGGAAGGTAAACCAAAAAATAGTAGCCAATTGTCATAAAATTCCCCAAGATAATTTTACAAAAAGGCTTTTAAGTATTCAAGAAATTAGTGAAACTTTACAGGAAATAATTTTTCTACTTCAATCAAATAATCCTGCAATAAATGTTGTTTTTACCTTGAGTCCAGTTAGGCATTTAAAAGATGGTTTTAATGAGAACTCGTTGAGTAAGGCAAGGTTATTAGAAAGTATTCATCAAGTTGTAAACAGCAATAATTCTGTAGAATATTTCCCAGCCTTCGAAATTTTTATGGATGATTTAAGAGATTATAGATTTTATGATTCTGACATGGTTCATCCAAACGATATTGGGGTAGAATATGTGTGGGAAATTTTTAAAAAGGCCTTTTTTGAAGATGATGATTTTAGATATTTAAAAAACTTAGAATCACTCTATAAAGCCCAAAACCATAGGTTAATTAATCCAAACCCAATTCAACAAGAAAAGCACAACCATTTTGTAAATCAACTTCGCACCGAACTAAATAATAAATATCCAAAACTTACAATTTAGCAGTTTGATATTGCAAAGTTTATTTTTGAATCGTTTTGTTATCTAACTCCATTGAATATTTAAAAGGTGTAGGCCCTCAAAAGGCCCTAACTCTTCAATCTGAAGCTGGCATTTTTGTTTACAATGACTTGCTCAATTACTTTCCATTTAGATATGTTGATCGTTCAAAGTTTTTTAAGATAAATGAAATAGATAGCGACGCTGCTTATGTTCAAGCTAAAGGAGTAATAGGGAAAGTTGAAATAATAAACATGACCCGAGGTCAGCGCATGGTGGTCGAGTTTTTTGATGATACAGGTTCTATCGAGTTGGTTTGGTTTAAAGGAATACAATTTTTAAGAACTCAAATTGTAACAGGTAAGGCATTTATTGCTTTCGGGAAACCTAATTTCTTTAAAGGTAAAAAGAGTATTCCTCATCCAGAGTTAACAGATCCTTTAGACCCAAAATACCAAATAGATAATTCTTTACAACCTATTTACCCTTCCACAGAAAAACTAACAAAAAAAGGGCTTCATACAAAAGGCTTCGAAAATTTAGTTAGGGTGCTTTTACCTCTTTTAACTGGAAAAATAAAAGAGTGTTTTCCTCAAAAAATAATTAGTCAATATGGACTTCTAAACCGAGAAGAAGCCTTTTTTAATATTCATTTACCTCAAACGCAAGAGTTGCTTCAAAAAGCATTATTCAGGTTAAAATTTGAAGAGTTGTTTTTTATTCAAATGCAACTTTTACGCATTAAAGCTGGAAGGGAAAATACCATCAAAGGCAATGTTTTTAAAACTGTTGGAAGTGTTTTTAATGAGTTTTATAGTAATTATTTGCCATTTCCATTAACCAATGCACAAAAAAGGGTGTTGAAGGAAATTAGAAAAGATGTTGGTTCTGGCAAACAAATGAATAGGCTTTTACAAGGCGATGTAGGAAGTGGAAAAACCATTGTTGGCTTACTAAGTATTTTAATTGGAATTGATAATGGATATCAGGCTGCCTTTATGGCTCCCACCGAAATTCTTGCCCAACAGCATTTTCAGGGTATTTCAGAGTATTTAGAGAACACACAAATTAATGTTGCCCTTTTAACAGGCTCTACAAAAGTTGCCGCAAGAAGAGAAATTCATCAACAATTAGAAAATGGCGAATTGCATATTCTTATTGGCACTCATGCCCTAATTGAAGATAAAGTAAAGTTTAAAAACTTGGGCATGGTAATTATTGATGAACAGCATCGGTTTGGTGTTGCTCAAAGAGCCAAACTTTGGAAAAAGAATGCAATTCCACCTCATGTTTTGGTAATGACGGCCACCCCAATTCCTCGAACTTTAGCCATGACATTGTATGGTGATTTAGATGTTTCGATTATTGATGAATTGCCTCCGGGCCGAAAATCTATTAAAACCATCCATAAATTCGATGCCAATAGGTTGAGGGTAAATGGTTTTATTAAAGAAGAAATAGAAAAAGGTAGACAAGTTTATATTGTGTATCCACTTATTGAAGAGTCTGAAAAGTTAGATTACAAAGATTTAATGGATGGCTACGAAAGTATTTGTAGGGCTTTTCCTATGCCTACCTATAATGTTAGCATTGTTCATGGCAGAATGAAACCAAAAGACAAAGAGTTTGAAATGAACCGCTTTGTTAAAGGTGAAACACAAATTATGGTAGCCACTACTGTTATTGAAGTAGGTGTAAATGTTCCCAATGCAAGTATTATGATTATTGAAAGCGCAGAGCGATTTGGGTTATCTCAGCTTCATCAATTAAGAGGCAGGGTTGGGCGTGGCGCCGAACAATCTTATTGTGTTTTAATTACAAGCTTTAAACTAAGCAAAGAGGCAAAGTTGAGAATGGAAACCATGGTAAGAACTAACAACGGTTTCGAAATAGCAGATGTAGATTTAAAGCTTAGAGGCCCGGGCGATATTATGGGTACTCGCCAAAGTGGAATTTTAGATTTAAAAATTGCAGACCTAGGCAAAGATGGAAGAATATTACAATTGGCCCGCCAAGTAGCTTTTGAAGTCTTAAACGAAGACTATAATCTACAAAAGCCTGAAAATTTATTGTTAAGAGAGCATTTTAAATCGTTTATTAAAGGAAGACCAAATTGGAGCAAAATTTCATAAAAAAAGCCGCCCAAATGAGCAGCTTTTTAATGAAATAGTGTTTTGTTTAAAGTTTTTTATCTGCTTTAGCAGCTATCTTTTTTAATTTTTTGGCTAAATCCTCAACTACTTCTTGGGTAGCATTTTCACATAGAGGAAGTAATTTTTCTGGAGACATAATTGGAATTCCGCCAACTATACCAACAGATTCTTTTGAGGTAGCAAATTCTCTAATTTTAAAAACTTTTTTACCTTCTCTGTCAAATAATTTTATTGAAACGTATGCTTGTATACCTGCTGTAAACGGAACCATCTTTTTTACAAAAGCGTAATCAATATTTACTAGCATAACTCCGTCAACCTCTTTAAATATTTCAAGCATTGCTATTTCATTGCTATTTTTCTTTAATAATGTTGGAGCCATAGGTTTATAACCTTCATAGGTAATAAAGCGTTGAAAAATCTTACTTCGATCTTCATCTTCAGTTTCACCATGTTTGCTTTCATAAGCCATGTATTCTGGATTTTGCGTTACTTCTTCTTCAGGTAGCAACTCAAAAGGAAATTGTGGGGCATATTCATTAAAAAAGGTTTCATGAAAATTATTTAAAACAGAAGTTAAATCAAAATTTTCATCTTCTGATAAAGAGCCAATAGCTGCTACTAAAGCTGCTCCACCACCAAGTTGTTCTGTGTCTACATATTTATCAACGTAAAAAGTAACAACAGCAACTTTTTTCTGGGCCATTAAACTTGGAGATAGTAAAATTGCTAATGTGCATATTAGCATGATTTTCTTAATAGATTTCATATTTAAAAATTAAAGTTTTACCAAAGAAAAGAAAAATTTCAGGCAATCGAAAAAAACACATACTTTTAGACTTATTAATACAGAAAAGATATGAGATTCTTAATTGCTTGTATTTTCTTGGTTTTTACTTTTAACTCTAAAGCAGTAAACTACGAATCTTACTTTGAGTTTGATGAGGTTTCATTTAAAGGCTCTTTTGAAAAAGGCATTGAGGCTGAAGATTATTTGCTAATAGGAAATAACCTAAACCAATTTCAATTTCAAGAAAATGTTCCTATTACTGTAAAAAAACTTGCGGCAGCCCCATGGATTTATGATGGTGATTATGAAATTTTGGGGTTGAAACCTTTTGCCTTTTCTCTTTTAACAACTTGCGTAGGAGGTATAGTTTTGGGCGGATCTACTTTTATTGCTGGCCCAATTGCTTGGCTTTTGGTTTACATTGATAGCGATCATAACAAAGAAGCTACTAGGTCCGCTTTAAATGGATGCTTGGTAGGAAATGGAATAGTAGTATTCTTTATTGCAACTTTCGTTACAGTATCCTTTAGCTTGAATGGTATTTAAAGGATTTAAAATTATTATTCTTTTCCTTTTTGGAATAATTTCATTTAAAATAGATGCTCAAATAATACAGGGCAAACTTTCTGTAAAAGAAATTGACTTTCACGAAAATGAAACCTTGTTAATGGGTAATTTTTTCTTTCATCCCCAAGAAGAAGTTATCATTTATGATATTCTATTTCCTGAAAAAGTTTCAATTTTCTTTTATAAAAACAAACTGCTAGTTTTCGAGAATGATTCATTGGTATTTGAAACCAATAAATTTTCAGTAGAAACATCTGTTTTTCATAACTTGTTTTACAAAACAGATTTAAAAGACATTTTAAAAAATAATGGATTAAACCTTGTTGATGCTACAATTGATAAAAATAACGACGATATTTTTGTTTTTGATGGAAGCGAGGGTAAAATAAAAATCCTTGCCAAGTATAGCAGAAATAATTTGGTGTCAGTGGTTACTGTAAAAAATAAATCAATTATTGAAAAAGTAATTATAAACCAATATATACAATTAGATGGCTATCGGTTTCCTTCAGAGTTTTTTAAACTAAGTTTTCAAAACAATTCAGAATCAAAACAATGGGTAACAATCTCAGATTACAAGCAGATTTTAAAATCTGAAAGGTTAGATTTACTCTACAAATTACTGTAAAAATCCTACTGCAAATAACTACTTTTGCCGCCTCAATATTCTAATTATGAAAATTGCTTATAACTGGCTTAAAGACCATTTAAATATTAATTTAAACCCTGAAGTTATTTCTGATTTATTAACCGATTGTGGTTTAGAGGTAGAAGGCCTTGAAGAGGTAGAAACTTTAAAAGGTGGCTTAAAAGGCTTGGTTATAGGCCAGGTGGTTTCTGTTGCCAGGCATGCAAATGCAGATAAATTAAATTGCACTATAGTTAATGTTGGAGGCGATAAAAATCTACCAATTGTTTGTGGTGCACCAAATGTAGCTGAGGGGCAAAAAGTGGTTGTGGCGCTTGTAGGAGCAAAAATTTACCCAACAGAAGGTGAACCCTTTGAAATAAAAAAAGCAAAAATTAGAGGAGAGGTTTCTGAAGGAATGATTTGTGCAGAGGATGAAATTGGCTTAGGTGAAAATCATGACGGTATTATGGTTTTACCCGATGATGCCATTGTAGGAACCCATGCAGCAGATTTTTTTAACGTAAAAAGCGATTTCATTTTCGAGATAGGATTAACTCCTAATAGAGCAGATGCCATGTCTCATTTTGGTGTTGCTAGAGATTTGTTAGCCGTTTTAAAACACCAAGGTCTTGTTGATGTAAATGCCAAATTAAATGAGAAAATAACAGACTTTAAAGTAGATAATCATAATTTAAATATTCCTGTAGTTGTCGAAAATCAGGAGGCTTGCCCAAGGTATTGTGGTGTTACAATTACCAATGTTAAAATTGCTGAATCGCCAGATTGGATAAAAAACAAACTGCGTTCAATAGGTTTAAAGCCTCTAAATAATGTAGTTGATATTACCAATTACATTTTACACGACTTGGGGCAACCTCTTCATGCTTTTGATGCGGATGAAATTGTTGGAAATTCTGTTTTTGTAAAAACACTTCCAAGTAATTCTCCATTTGTAACTTTAGATGAGGTTGATAGAAAATTAGATCAAAATGATTTAATGATTTGTAACCAAGAAGGTGGAATGTGTATTGCGGGCGTTTTTGGGGGATTAAAATCAGGTGTAAAGCAATCCACCAAAAATATTTTTCTTGAATCAGCTTATTTTAATCCAGTATTTGTTCGAAAAACAGCCAAAAGACATGGATTAAATACTGATGCATCATTTAGGTTCGAAAGAGGTATAGATCCTAATATCACTATGATTGCTCTTCAAAAAGCGGCAATGTTAATTAAAGAAGTTGCAGGTGGTGAAATTGCCTCAACTCCTACAGATACCCACCCAGAAAATTTTGAAAATTTTGAGGTTTCAATCAATATTAATAGGGTAAATGCCTTAATCGGTAAGAACATAGAGAAACCAATTATAAAAGATATTTTAAATTCTCTTGATATTGAGATTATCGACCAAATTGAACAAAATTGGCTTTTGTCTATTCCTCCCTATAGGGTAGATGTAAAAAGAGAAGCAGATGTTGTTGAAGAAATTCTTAGAATTTACGGTTATAACGAAGTCAAAATTCCACAAAAAATAAATGCATCTGTTTCTTTCACTCAAGGATTAGATTTTCAAAAATTTAAAAGCTCTATTGCCGATAATTTAATTGGATTAGGTTTTAATGAGGCCATGTCTAATTCTTTAATTTCATCTGAGAATATCGCAAAAGCAAAAATTGTAGATGAAAACTTGTTGGTAAAACCCGAAAATCCATTAAGCGCTGAATTAGATGCACTAAGGCCAAATTTATTGGTAAACGCTTTGGAGGCAGTAAGGTATAATTTAAACAGAAAACAAGAGAACATTAAACTGTTTGAAATAGGCAAAGGTTACATTTTAAACGAAGAAAAGTATTCTGAAACAAGATTTGTTTCTATTACAGTTTCTGGTAATGCAATGTCGGGCAATTGGAAGGATAATCCTCAACCTGCTGATTTTTATTTTGCCAAAGGGGTTTTAGATAGCATTGTAGCAAGATTTGGCTTAAACCAACATTCAAAATTTAAGGTTTTAGAAAATACCGATTATGCATGTAAATACGGTGTAGATTACAACTGGCGTAAAAACAATTTTGCATTTTGTGGAGAATTAAATCAAAACCTTTTGCAAGAATTTGATATTAAATCACCTGTTTTTTATGCCCAAATTAATCTTGATTTGTTATTTGATTTGGTGAAAAATCAAAAGGTTATAGTTTCTGAATTACCAAAATCTCCTGCCGTAAAGCGAGATTTAGCCTTGCTCGTAAACAAAGAGATAACTTTTGATGCGTTAAAAATTTCAGCTCAAAATTCAGATCAAAAATTTCTAAAATCTGTAGATCTTTTTGATGTTTATGAGGGTAAGAACTTACCAGAAGGCAAAAAGTCGTATGGATTAACTTTTGTTCTGCAAGACCAAGAAAAAACGCTTACTGATAAAGAAGTTGAAAGAGTAATGGATAAAATTTATACCAGCTTTAAGGCAAATTTTGCTGCTGAATTAAGGTAGTAATATTAACCTTAAAAAGAAGACTTAAATTAGAAACATTACTTTTTTTCTGCTAATTTCCTTCTGTAAAAAAATAAAAATTATTAAAATTATTTCATAAAAAAAGCCCTCAGATTTCTCTGAGGGCTTTTTTATACTGCTAACATTAATAATTATTTAGAAATAATTATTTTCTTCATTCCTACATAGTCAGGAGTTTGAACTTTTAAGAAATAAATTCCATTACTTGAACCATCAATGTTAATTTGTTGGTAAACTTGGTTAGAATTATATCTCCAAGCATTCATGGTTTGACCAGTAATATTTAGTAATTGAACTTCAATATTATCTGCTTTAGGGATACTAAAATCAAGGAAGAAATTTCCATTAGATGGATTAGGTGCTACTACAAAGTAATTTGGTTGATTGCCTTCTGTAATTCCAACAGGCTCACATTCCCAACAAGATTCCCAACAAACGTCCCCTAGATTTGTATCTCCTGTAATAGGTAATATCCTATTAGTGAAATTAAATACATTAATAACACAAGGGTAATTTGGATCTAAAATCTCCTCAGTTTGCCATCCGTTTAAGGTGTACTTAAATTGAACTGTATCTCCAATTGGTAATGTAATTGTAACTTCCCAGATACTATCGCCATCAGCATCACTTAATGGGTTACATTTTCCACACCATCCGTTAAATTCACCATTAACATAAGCCGTATTGAATGTATCTGGATATTGGCTTAAATCTACAGCAAACCTAACTTGAGCAACTATAGGTGTTCCTGTACAAGCAGCGCAAGATCCCCAACATAATTCAGGTAATACGGTATCTCCATTCAATCTTAAAATTCTGTTTGTGAACCCACCTACACTTTTTGTACATGGTTCGCCACCTATGAATTTTTCATCATCATTCCAACCATCAACTGTATACTTAAACTCAATTGAATCTTGAGGAAGATTAATAGTTAATTCCCAAACACCATCGTTATTAGCATCAGTCATTGGGTTACATTTTCCACACCAGTTGTTAAACGTACCGTTAACGTATGCTGTATCAAAAGGGCTAGTATAATCATTCATGTCAACTTTAAAGGTGATATTAGTTCCAGAAGGAGCACCTGTGCAAGCAGAACAAGATGCCCAACAAACTACTGGTAAGGTTACATCGCCTGTTGCAATTAAGAATCGATTTGTAAATCCACCTACTGTTTTGGTACATGGTTCTCCACCTGCAAATTTCTCATCATCAGTCCATCCGTCTACTGTAAATTTATATTCAATAGAATCTATTGCTAAAGGAAGAGTTACTTCCCAAACACCATCATTGTTGGCATCAGTCATTGGGTTACAAGCACCACACCAATTGTTAAATGTTCCATTAACATGCACTGTTGTGAAAGTGCCTGTGTAATCATTCATATCAACTTGGAAAGTGATGTTTTTTGTAGAAGGTCCTACTGGAGTTGAAGTACATACTCCACAAGATTGCCAGCAAACTTCTGGTAAAACAGTATCACCATTTAATTTTAAAAACCTGTTGGTAAATCCACTTGTAGTTTTGGTGCAAATTGAACCTGCAGTTAACTGCTCATCAACGGTCCAACCGTCTAACGTAAATTTATATTCAACTGAATCGTCAGCAAGAGGAATAGTTATTTCGTAAATACTATCATTATTTGCATCTGTCATGTTAGCGCAGCCACCACACCAATTGTTAAAAGAACCATTTAAGTTAACATTGGTATAAGCAGGACCAGAATAATTTGATAAATCAATTTTGAAAGTCACATTTTTCACCAATGGCGGAGCAATTGAAGGCCCACCCATAAATACATCATCGATGTAATATGTTTTTGCAGGTGTAGCAGGAGCAACGTTAAAGTCATAAAAAACTGTAAGTAACTCATAATTTTGGTTTGTATCCAAAGCAGGGGTTTGGAAAACGTTATTATTAAAATCAAAATATAAAGTATCCCAATCGCCAGAAACTGTAGTTGTAGCTTCGGTTTCAACTGAAATACTTCCAACAAATTGATTTTCTGCTTTCAATCTTACTTGAATTCCAGCATCTGGAGACCATATCCTAGCGCTAATCGTTGTATTTCCTGCACTAAATGGAATTGGAGTTGCAAAACCTGAAGAAGTTCCAAGTGTAGTTCCTGCCCAAGGCTGAGAAGCAGATGTTTTTGTTGTAGACAATACGGTATTTCCAGAATTCGTTGGGTCTGTAACCAATGCTGAAGCATTGCCATTATAATCTGTAACTGAATAATCCACATTAGCACTATCATCCCAATTTACAGGAAGGTCTATTTTAGCTTTTAATGGCGGTGGAGGTGGTGCAATAAATCCACCAAAGAAAACATCATCTAAATAGTAATCTTGAGCACTTGTAGGTGTTCCTAAGAAATCATAAAAAATGGATATTACATTGTAAGTATTATTTGTACTTACTGGTAAGCCACTAGTTGGGTTATTGAAATCAAATATCAATGTATCCCAAGCATTGGCAACTGTTGTTACAACATCTACTTCAGAATATACGTTAGCTCCATTTCCTAATTCCTCAACCTTTAGTCTTATTGTAGTTCCCACATTTGGAGAATAAACAATAGCGCTAATTGTATTTGAGCCTTGGGTAAATGGTATTGGAGAAGCTAAGCCAGTAGGATTACTAATTGTTGTTCCTTGCCATGGTTGTCCTGTTGTATTTCTCGTTGTTCTCAGAACGATATTTGAAGAATTCATTGGATCTGACATAAGCATAGAAGATGTTCCATCAAAATCTGTAACACTGTAATCTACGTTTGCAGTATCATTCCAGGTAATTGGCAAATCTGAAGGTGATTTTGAAGGTGGAGGAGTGCCGCCACCACTAAATAATTGAATACTGTCTAAATAATAAGTACTAGCGTTCGCATTCCCAAAATCATAGAAAATAGAAGCTATAGTGTATGAAATGTTTGGATCTGCAGCAGTTGCACCTGCACTGGCAACAGTTGGGTTGTTAAAATCAAAATCAATTACTTCCCATGCATTTGAGGTTGTGGTTACCACGTCAACCTCCAAGAAATTTACAGGTGTGGCAGTATCCTCAACTTTTAATTTTATAGTAACCCCAACAGCAGGTGAGTAAACATGGGCTCTAATTGTATTAGAAC
Organism: Flavobacteriales bacterium; assembly: GCA_018609045.1. Lineage (GTDB taxonomy): Bacteria > Bacteroidota > Bacteroidia > Flavobacteriales_G > Salibacteraceae > JAAZVO01. Next base: position 25,411 of record JABAYK010000009.1, on the reverse strand, counting down.
CTTGACCAAAAGCAATAGGAGAAGCTAGGCCTGCAGGGGTACTGAGTGTAGTTCCCTGCCAAGTTTGCCCATTTGGATCTCTATCAGTTTTAAGAACAGTGTTATTTGCATTTATTGGATCCGCAGCAAGCATAGAATTTGTTCCACCAAAATCTGTTACAGTGTAATTCACATTAGCGGTATCATCCCACGAAATAGGAAGATTAATTTGTGCTTTTGCAGGAGGTGGAGGAGTTCCGCCACCATTAATTAATTGAATACTATCTAAATAATAAGTACTAGCGTTCGCATTCCCAAAATCATAGAAAATAGAAGCTATAGTGTATGAAATGTTTGGATCTGCAGCAGTTGCACCTGCACTGGCAACAGTTGGGTTGTTAAAATCAAAATCAATTACTTCCCATGCATTTGAGGTTGTGGTTACCACGTCAACCTCCAAGAAATTTACAGGTGTGGCAGTATCCTCAACTTTTAATTTTATAGTAACCCCAACAGCAGGTGAGTAAACATGGGCTCTAATTGTATTAGAACCTTGACCAAAAGCAATAGGAGAAGCTAGGCCTGCAGGGGTACTGAGTGTAGTTCCCTGCCAAGTTTGCCCATTTGGATCTCTATCAGTTTTAAGAACAGTGTTATTTGCATTTATTGGATCCGCAGCAAGCATAGAATTTGTTCCACCAAAGTCTGTTACAGTGTAATTCACATTAGCGGTATCATCCCATGAAATAGGAAGATTAATTTGTGCTTTAGCTGGAGGAGGAGGCGGAGGAGCAGCGCCACATGTATCAGAGAAAAGAATTCTATCGAAGCCACTTCCTGTAATTAATTGCCAGTTTCCGGGGGTTGAAACCTTACTCCAAAGTACGTTAAATTTTACTGTATCAGGTGCATTAGTTGCCCAAGTTAATGTTCTACTTAATTCACCTGCAACAGATGTATCAAGCGCAGATGGAGTGCCTCCTGAGAAAGTATTCAAAATCAAGTCATCTACAGGGTCAGCATTTGCTGAAGATATTGTGAATTTTACAGAACTAGTATCAATATTAGTTATTGTAAGGTTTGCTTCTGAAGCTACTTCTGCAGGGTTTCCAAAATGGAAAACTTGAGCATTACAATATTGAGAATAGCTAGCAGGAGGAGGAGGAGTAATTCCTGATGCAAAGAAAATATCATCTAAGTAATAGTCTTGAGCACTAGAAGGAGTATTCAAGAAATCATAAAATATCGAAACTTTATCGTAAGTGTTTGATGTAACTATTGCACTTGTAGCAGTACTAAAATCAAAAGTCAAAGTATCCCAAGCATTAGCAACTGATGTAACTGTGGTAACTTCAGAATTAATTCCTCCATTTGCAGAATTCTCAACTTTTAAGTTAATTGTTATACCTGCAGCAGAAGAATAAACAACTGCTTTAATTGTTTGATCGGTAGCTGTAAAAGGAATTGCAGAAGCTAAACCAGAGGGAGTGCTAAGGGTTGTGCCTTGCCATATTTGGCCTGCAATATTTCTTGTAGTTTTAAGAACAAGGTTAGAAGCATTTGCTGGATCTGCAGCTAAAACTGAAGCTGTACCATCAAAATCTGTAACAGTATAATCTACGTTTGCTGTATCATTCCAAGTAATTGGGAGACTAATTTGAGTCTTGCTAGGAGTAGGAGGGGCAGTAACTAAAGAACCACATGTATCTATAAATGGAACAGTATCACTAGCTGAACCAGAAATCAGTTGCCAGTTACCTGGTGAGCTTACTTTGCTCCAAATAACATTAAATACTACTTCCACAGGAGGGGTTGTCCAAGTTAATGTTCTGCTCATTTCTCCAGGAATAGAATTGTCAATTGCCGAAATAGTTGCACCCGAACCTCCAGCAACCACAAGATCGTCTACTGGATCTGAGTTTGAAGAAGATATTACAACTTTCATTGAATTGGAGTTTAAATTACCCACAGAAAGGTTTATTGCAGATGCTACTTCTGCAGGATTTCCAAAGTGGAAAACTTGTGTATTGCAATATTTCGAAGCTTGGGCCGAAGGAGGTGGAGTTCCGGCACAGTTGGCAGTAAAAGGGATTGAAATGTTTGTTGGACTTAATTGCCAATTCCCTGGAGAACTTACTTTACTCCATAAAACTTGCAAACTAACATTTGCAGGAGGACTTGTAAAACTTAGTGTTTTACTGTATTTTCCTGGAGAGATTGTATCAAAACCAGTCGCAAAACCAGGAATAATTATATCATCTATAGGGTCAGCGTTAGCAGATTCCATAGTAATCTTCATGGTGTTTCCTGTGTCCTGCTCAATAGTTAAAAAAATAGAGGAAGCAGTCTGTGTTGTGTCACCTAAATGAAATACTTCGGTATTACAATAAGGAGATAGCTGAGCAAGCGAAGCTCCATATATTCCTAAGAAAATTAACAGTAAGTAAACTTTTTTCATAAATAAAATTTTAATTTAGGTCGCTAAAATACAATTTATTTCATTAATGTAAATATTACCATAAGTTTATGGTAAAAAATACTATAAGTAATTTTTTTTTATAAATTTGGTTCCTAAGATATGAATAGAGAGTCTGCAAAACATTACGGATACGATTATAATATACCATTAGACGAGTTTTTTCAATTTGGAATTTCTGTTGATTGTGTGATTTTTGGTCACCATAAAGGTAAGGTTAAAGTTATGCTTATTAAAAGAGGCGCTGAGCCTTTTAAAGGAAAATGGGCATTGCCCGGAGATTTGGTTTATCCAAATGAAGAGATTGATGTTGCTGCAAGAAGAGTTCTTACTGAATTAACTGGATTAAAGGATATTTTCATGAATCAAATCCGAGCATTCGGAGGGGTTGAGCGACATAGTTTGGGTAGGGTTGTTACAGTTGGTTATTATGCTTCAATTGAACTTGATAAATTTTCGCCAAAACCTTCTGGTTGGGCTGAGGATGTGAGTTGGGTGGAGATTAATGAAATGCCCAATTTGGCTTTTGATCATTCTGATATTTATAAGGAGGCAAAATATTTTTTAAAAGAAAGTTTAAAGAAAACTACTCCTCAAGGGTTTGAGTTGTTGCCTGAAAAGTTTACTTTATTGCAATATCTTCAAATGACTGAATACGTTTTAGGTGAAACAATTGATAAAGCTAACTTTAGAAAAAAGCTTAAGGCTATAGATTTTTTAAAGCCATTGTCAGAAATGGAATCTAATGTTAACCATAGGCCTGCAAAATTATACACCCTGGATAAGAATAAAATAAATTACTAAGAATGAGAAAGTTTGTAAATACAAAGCTGAGTTTAATATCAATTTTAGTTTTAATTTCTGTTCAAGTTTTTTCTCAAGCCATTCCTGTTAAGATTGAGAAAAATGAAAATGGATATTATTTAACACGCGGTGGACAACCTTATTATGTAAATGGAGCAGGAGGAAGTTCTAACCTTCAAGAGGTTTTAGATGCAGGAGGAAACTCCATAAGAACTTGGAGTGCTGAAGAGGCGGGAAAGGTTTTGGATAAAGCTCATGAAATGGGATTGTCTGTAATGTTTGGTCTTTGGGTAGGGCATGAAAGACATGGTTTTAATTACGATGACGAAGAAGCAGTAAAAAAACAATTGGCAAGGTTTACAGAAATTGTAAAAAAATACAAAGACCATCCAGCAATTTTGCTTTGGGGGATAGGTAACGAAGTCGATTTGTTTTATTCTAACACAAAAGTTTGGTATGCAATTCAAGATATTGCAAAAATGGTTCATGAATTAGATCCTAATCACCCTACTACAACAGTTACAGCTGGTTTAGATCCGAAGGAAGTTGAATTGATAATGGAAAGGTGTCCAGATCTTGATATATACTCATGTAATACATATGGTGAAATTGATCAAGTTCCTGAGAATATCAAAAAATTTGGTTGGGAAGGCCCATTTATGATTCCCGAATGGGGCCCAACAGGTCACTGGGAGGTTGAGAAAACAAAATGGGGTATACCAATTGAACAAACGAGTAAAGAAAAAGCAGAGGTATACACTAAACGATATATGGATTACATCTGGAAATACAAAGAAAGATGTGTTGGTTCCTATGTTTTCCTTTGGGGACAAAAACAAGAAACTACAAGCACCTGGTATGGTGTATTTACAAAAGGTGGCGAAAAAACAGAAACTTATGACGCAATACAAAAAGTTTGGTCTGGTAAAATGGATGATATTATTGCACCAAGGTTAGACAGTGTTCTTTTAGATGGAAAACAAGCAAAAGAAAGTGTTTATTTAAAAGCTTCAGAAAAATACACTGCCAAAGCTTTTATTGAAGAGTTTGGTCATAACACAAAATATATTTGGGAAGTTGTTCCTGAAAGTGATGATATTAAAGTAGGTGGTGATTTAGAGTCTGAACCCGAAGCCATGTATATGCTAGTAAAAAATGTAAAGGGAAATACAGCTCAAATTAAAGCTCCAAGTAGAGAGGGCGCTTACAGATTATTTTTCTATGCAAAAAATGAAGCTGATAAAGTGGCTTATGCAAATATTCCATTTTATGTAATGCCAAACCCTGAAGCAGAAGCCGCTAAACCTGTAAAATTTAAAAAACAAAAGCTTGATGCTTCTTATTATTAATTTCAATTAAAGACTCTTTTCAAGAAAAGTGAAGTTGTCTTTTTATGTTTTAATTACTTATTTAACATGAATTTATTGCGAAGGTGATTAGTTTACCAAGCTTCAAATTCTACTAATTATTTTAATTTTTTCTATATGGATAGTAATTACTTTAGATTTAAAATAGTTAGAAAACTTGCCATAGCCTCTTTCGCTATAGTTTTCTCTCCTATTTTATCCAAAGGCCAAGCATCCAGTAGTGTTCCCGAATTTACCGAAAAGTTAAAATCTGTCTCTAAAGTTGGTGTTTTTCCAAAAAATGCCCCTGATGGATTATACAATTTTAGTACTACAGGGTTCTACCGGTTTTTTGGAACCTTTACCCAAATGAAAGACCAGTATATTGCCTTTGATGGCGATGTGCCCCAGTACACAAAACCGCGGTCGCTGTTTATTGGAGACGATAGTCAGTTGCCAAACTTTACCTTAAATTTTTCTGGAAGGCCAGCTCCAAATGCATTTTGGAATTTTGATTTATATGCTTTTCAATTTTTAGAGGGTAATGTAAACCCAACTTATGGAGGACAAATTTTAGAAGAGCAAAGGCCAACCATTTACAATCCAATGTTTACCGCAACAAAACCTGGTCAATCAATGGGATTGTTGTTAGGTATTTCTACAAATGCAGGTATCTCAACCGACTATGGAAATATTGGGGTTACTTTAGGTGGAACTCAATGGTTAAGCATAAGTGATTTAACATTAGCTGCCTTTAGGGGTTACAATAGGTTTATGTTGTTCGAAAGAAATCCATGGGACCCTGTAACTGCTAATATTGAAGATAGATACAACACATTTTATAGCCAAGGAAATATTAACCAAGATACAAGGTGGGGTGAAAGAGCTTTTAATGGGTTTACTGTTAGAGCAAATGATTTACCTGGAAATCTCGACCTAATTGCTATGGTAGGTAAAACTGAGTTAAATGGTGGTTTTTTAGCCTTGCCTAATACATCATATGGTGGTAAAATAGGCAGGGCTTGGAATGGTTTTCTGAACGGTAATTTATCTACTTACATTAATACTCTGAACACAAGAATATTTGTTGATAGCATGAGTACCTTAGAGGTGCAATCAAACATAGTTTCAGGACAAATAAAGTATGATTACAAGCAATTTGGAATTGATGCAGAAATTGGAGCAGGAAGGTATATAAGTCCAATTCATGATTTACCGTGGGGCGAGGCAATTAATTTAAAAATTAGATTTCCTTTTGTTACCGAAAAAATTCCTGCCGAATTGCAAGTTTATCGTGTACATCCCAACGTGGTTAATAGCAATGCTATTTATTGGAATACTGCAGTAACTGAATATACAGCAAATGATATTCCTGCCGGAAGCGTAGGTAGCTCAGCAGTATTAAGGCCATTCGCTAGTCCAATTGTTCCAATTGGTTTAATGACCAACAACAGACAAGGAATTAACCTTAACCTCGAACATCAAATTGGAGATTTAAAACTTTCTGTAGCAAACGGAATTGCCGAAGAGTTAGAAGCCATCACCAATTTAATAACTTTTGGCCATCCAGTAAATCAACTTACAAGATCCCGGTTTTGGAGGTGGGATTTCCCAGCAGGTGTTGGCCCTTATGGAAGGCAATCTGATATTTTTAGAGATACTTATGAAACTATGCGTTTAACTGATGATAGCTTAGGTACATTATTAAACACCAAAAAGTTTAACGTTCTCGAAGTTCAAGGAAAATACAAAACCAAACTTTTTCATAGAGACTTATATGTAAACCTTTTAAACAGGTATTCTTCAGTTCAAAAAAACCTCTCTTTTACAACTGTTTTTTCAGAAGAAGCTTATTTAAGGCATTACAGCAATGAGTTAGAAATGTATTACCAATTATTTAACAAGCTTATGCTAACCACATATTTTGGTTACGAAAGAGTTTTGGGTAATTACGATACCGAATTAGCATTAGAAACTGGAAAGCCTAGAGATCAACAAGGAACAGGTATAGGTTTTGGTTTTGATATAGACCTAGGTAGAAATGCGGGTTTGTATTTAAGACACAGATTTTTTGCTTTTGAAGACAGAAGTTTTACAAAAGATCAATTCCGAGGACAAGAAACATTATTAGAAATTAAAGTAGCATTCTGATGAAAAAGATATTAGTAATATTAATAACAATAGCCTTAACCCAAACCAGCTTTGGACAATCACAAGGCAAAAGAATTTGGCTCTCTGGAGCAGCCAGAAATGTATTGTTTTTTGATCAATACGAAGGTTTAAACCAAGCAGATACCATGACGTCACCAAGATTAAACTCTGGTCATACTATGGTAGATTTAGCTGCCAATATTCAACCAAACAGTTCAACCTTTATACATGGTATGGTGAGAATAAGAAATGATTATGGGGGTTTTTGGGGAGCAGGTGTTACATTTGACGTAAGGCAGATGTACTTAAAAGGTATAATAGCAAATACGGTTCGTTACCAAATTGGTGATATCAATTATAAACTTACTCCTTATACCTTAATTAATCCTAAGCACGATTTAGAGGATATCTTTTTAGATTACTCTAATGTATTTACTGAAGTTATAGATTATGATTTGTTTTATAATTTTAACAATGCTTGGAGACAGCAAGGTGCTGCTGTTGATTTTGGTCTCGAGTTTTCTCAATATGTGTCTGAATTAAAATTCAATGGTTTTATATCTCGCCAAAATCCATCAAATTTCACAACTACAAACGATAGATTGTTAGCAGGCGGAAACATTACTATGGTACAAAGTAAGTATGCCGAATTCGGTTTAAACTACATTAATATGTTCGACTTATTAGGAACCGCAGACGATAGCATGCAGTTGCAAAACCCGGTAATTACAGGTAGCTTCAATTTTAAAATGGATGAAGATGACTATTTGGCCGAGTTATTTGGTGAATTAGGAAACTCAAAAACATTGGTTAACAACGATACTTTGGCTCCTGAAATTTCAGACTACTTTTATGATTTAGGAGCAAAAGGAACATACAAACCAATGGGTGCAAGTGTTCAAGTAAATTATAAAAATGTAGGACCAAAGTTTTTTAGTCCGGGTGCTCAAACTCGAAGATTAGATTATAACCGAGTTCCATTAGGCTACGGAAGATATGGTAATTTGCAATCAACAAGAGCCATAGGTTTAATGGATATGTTAAGAGACGCCTCCATATACAATACAAGTTTATCCACTGGTTTAGGTGCTTTCAATCCGTCATATGGAAATGCTACTCCTTATGGTGATGCTACTCCTAACCGAAGAGGTGTTGTTGTAAAAGTTGCACAACAAGACGAAAAAGAAAGATGGAATGTTGATTTAGAAACAGGGTCTCTTTCAGAAATCGTAGGGCAAGGAACAGCCAATCTTAGGTCTTTTAATTATTTTAACGCAAGAGTTGGTTTAAATGTAGATAAATTCTTAAGTAATTGGAAAAAATCAATCAACATCAACGGGTCTTTTTGGAGCGAGCAAACTACACGTAATAGCAATTTAGAATTCGAAAAAGTGAATTTAAGCAACATGGCAATGGATGTTAACTTAGATTTTGAATTTATTGAAAATGGCTTTTTATTAGCGGGTTATAGGATGTTAACTTCAGAAGGAAATGAATATACATCAATTAGAAACAATTATAATGAAGTAACATTTTTCACTCCATTTGTTTCAGATGTAAACGAAACTTTATTGATGCTAGGTGGAAGGTTCGAATTTTCAGAAAAATCAACTTTAAGCCTTATTTGGTCAGATTACCAGTCTGACTACCCTACAGATTTAAGAGAATCATACAGAATGAATAGTATGTCAATAATATTTAACATGAAATTTTAAGAAAATGAAAAAAATAATTATTCCATTTACACTTATAGCCTTAACCTTATTTGGTATTTCATGCGAGAGAGATACACTTGATGAAGGTCCACAATTAGTAGATTTATTTGCAGATTTCACATTTGTTGAAGGATTTTCAGTAAGCCAAAAATCTGCCGATTTTGCAGCAGGTGAAGATATTGTATTCAATGCTAAATTTAACAAACTAGCATCTTGGAAGATTACTATAACCGGTTTAACCTCAGGTAGTGAAAAAGTAATTGAAGGTGTTACAAATGAATTAAATTCTAGTAACGCCAAATGGGGTGGCTCAACAACAAAACTTCCATTATTCAAATTAGAAGATTGTGCTGTAGATTTTTGGGTCCTAGAAGATTCAACTCACTATTACGATACAGTTTCAATAACAGGAACAAAAGTGAATGATGGCTTTTTAATTGCCGATTTCGAATCAGGTCAATTAGACCCAAACTGGACAGGATTTGTTCAAAGTGGCGCTAATATGAGTTTTGTAGTTTCGTCTGATACCACTGCTGCCCAAGGAGATTTTTATTATGATATGGGAGGAGCTGTTGGTTGGGATTATTTAATTGGTTTAATTGATTTTCCTGCTTCAGCTTACGGAGTAACAACTTATCCACTTTCTGATAATGCAGATAACGTATATTTTAATGCTATGATTTACAACCCGGTAGGAATTACCAATGGTTTTTTTGTAGTTCAATTTCAAGAAGATGATAATGGAGATGGAAAATTTACTGCTTCAAATGAAGATGGTTATCAATTTGAAATAGGAACCACCGAACTTAAACCAGGATGGCAATTAATTTCTGTTCCTTATTCTACTATGGTTGTAGAAAACCAAAATGGGAACAAAACCTTAAACCCTGATAAAATATTACAAATGTCAGTTCTGTTTTTAGCAGATCCTACATCAGGCTATTCACAAGCTTATTTAGATTACGTAATATTTACAGAGAACAGACCTTTAAATCCATAAAGCGATGAAAAATTTAATTTATGTTTTAGGTTTAGTATTTATTTTCTCAAGCTGCGCTCCATTTCAGGTAGCTACGCTTTTTGATGAACCTCAAAAAACAGCCCCACCAGAAAGTATTGGCAATTTTTATGGATTATCAATTATGGACGATGAACTTAATGGAGATTTTTGGCACGAAGAAAATACAGAGTGTTGCAAGGTTGAAAGAGTTCAGGGAGTAGGAGAGGTTGGAGAATACGCGATACGCGTAACTTGGGACAAAGACAAGGGAGTTTGCGATTGGATTGGAATGGGCTGGGGCTGGAATGGCTGGATGGCAAAAGATATGCAAGCTATTGTTGATTCTGCAGCTCTGAGCTTTAAAGTAAAACCTGTAAAAGGTGAATTTGGTAATTTGCCAATTGCTGTTTCTTTTGAAGATTATAGCGAAAAAGGCGCATGGCTAGGTTTTAACCCAAATTGTGTAGTTAAAGAAAAATCGCTTAACGGATGGACTCATATTGAAATGCCAATGAGTGAATTTAATTGGAGAGAACAAGGCGCAAATCCTGCTAACTTAAAACAACTAATTATGCAACTTGAAGCCACTGGCGATTTTTATTTTGATGATATTAAAATAGTTCCTAGAGTAGGAGGTTTTAAGAAAAGAATAAATTCCAAGTATTTCGAAAATTCAGTAGTAAATATTGGAAGTATTTTAGAAGAAAAAGAATGGAATAATGCAAGTACCATTAATTTAGATGGAAATACAATAAAAATATTTGCCTCTAATAATTCACTTTACTTAGCAGGAACTATTACAGATAAAACTCCCTTAGAAAATTCAAAACTAGGAAATGAATTGTGGGATGGAGATGCAATTGAAGTTTGTATGCGCTCTACTCCCGGAAATAAAACTGGAAGCGTAAGATTATCTTCAGTAGATATTCATGCTATTTTCTCAATGAGTGCTAACCCAAAATCATGGATTTACAACAAAGGAGAAGTTTTGAATAATTATAATTTGGCTACGTCAAAAACCTCAACAGGCTATTCTTTTGAGCTTGAAATTCCACTTGCAGAATTTGGTGTAGAGAATTTATTTCTTGAACAAGTTTATGCATTCGAAATTGCTATAGATGAAGGTAATAACCAAGGAAGAAAATCACAAGTTAGATGGAACGCAGTAAATAATCCAGATTTTTATACCAACCCTTCAGTGTGGGGCGAAATTGTTTTTCTTAAGCAAAATGAAGACCTTTCTAACCTTTAAAGTTTAAATGGGTTTTAGGGCTACATACTTTTTTATTTTTTGTGCTTTTTTTTCTCAAATTGGCATTTTATCAGCCAATCATAACGAAGAAAAAAAACAGTTTGTTTCCAACTTAATTAGTCAAATGACTTTAGAAGAAAAAGTTGGTCAAATGACTCAATTAAACATAAATTTAGTTTCAAAAGGTTCGTCTATTTATCAATTAGACGAACCACATGAATTAGATAAAGAGAAATTAAAAGAAGCAATATTAAAATATCATGCTGGCTCATTTATTAATTGTCCCGGATATGCAATATCGCAATCTCAATGGTTATTAATTATAAAAGAAATTCAAGAAGTAGCAACTAAAGAATCGCGATTAAAAATTCCAATTATTTATGGAGTTGATGCAGTGCATGGTGCAAATTACCTTTCAAACGGAGTTCTTTTTCCACATCCAATAGCTCAGGCAGCAACTTGGGATTCATCTTGGGCTAGAAAAGTAGCAGAAATAACTGCCTATGAAACAAGGTCTACAGGTGTGTCTTGGAATTTTTCTCCAACATTAGATGTTATGCGTCAACCACTTTGGGTTAGATCTTATGAAACCTTTGGAGAAGATGTTTTGTTGGCAAAAGCTATGGGCTTAGCAGCTGTTAAAGGCTACGAGGGCAATAATTTGTCTAGCCCAACTAACGTTGCTTCATGTTTAAAGCATTTTATTGGCTACAGTTGGCCATATTCTGGAAAAGACAGAACAACAGCTAATTTAAGTGAGGGTATAATTAGAGAATATTTACTTCCACCATTTGAGGAAGCCATCAAAGCTGGGGCAAAATCAGTAATGGTTAATTCAGCCGATATTAATGGAATTCCAGGATTAGTTAATAAAAAATGGCTTGTAAATGTTTTAAGAAATGAACTAGGTTTTGAGGGAATTATAGTTACAGATTGGGCCGATATTTATAAGTTAAATGAAGTACATAAAACATCACCAACTTTAAAACATGCAGTAAAATCATCCATTGATGCAGGAGTGGATATGAGCATGGTGCCAAATGATTACAAATTTTCTCAATTATTAATAGAATTGGTTAATGAAGGTGAAATAACCGAAGAAAGAATTGACAAATCTGTAACAAGAATTTTGAATTTAAAATATGATTTAGGGCTTTTTGAAAATCCGGTTACTCCCAATTTCGAATATTCCAAGGTTAGCTCACAAGAATTTGAAAAGGTTAGTTATCAAGTAGCAGCAGAAGGAATTACCTTACTAAAAAATCAAGACAACGTTTTACCGCTTTCAATTAACCAAAATATTTTGGTAACCGGTCCTATGGCAAACTCTTTAAGTATGGTGAATGGCTCCTGGAGCAGAACTTGGCAAGGCAACGATGAGAGTAAAAATTTACCTGAAAAACTAAACATACTTCAAGCAATACTTAAAAACTCAAATAAAGTTTCGTATGTTGAAGGTTGTGGATTTGATAAAGCAAGCCTTAATGAAAATTGGGAAATTGAAGTAAATAAGGCAGATGTAATTATTGCTTGCTTGGGTGAGTATCCTGCAACAGAAAAACCAGGAGATATTAATGATTTAACTCTTTCAGAGGTTCAGTTGCGATACATTGAAGAATTAAATAAATTTAAAAAGCCAATAATTTTACTGTTGGTGGAAGGCAGGCCTCGAATAATATCCAGAATTGAAGGTTTATGCAGTGCTGTAATACAAGCATATTATCCGTCAGAAGAAGGTACAATGGCTCTTTCTGATATTTTATTTGGCAAGGTAAATCCATCAGGAAAACTTCCATATACTTATCCTCGCCAAACAAATAATCTTACTTCTTACGATTATAAGGAGTCGGAGAATATTGGAACAAATTTTCAATCTGGAGCCTTTAATCCTCAATATGAATTTGGTTTTGGCTTAAGCTACACTACCTTTAGTTATTCCAATTTTAAACTCATAGAAGAGCATGTTGTTGATAAAGAGGTGCTTAAATTTTTTGTGGATGTAACTAACACAGGAAGTGTACCAGGAAAAGAAGTAGTTCAACTTTATATTTCTGATTTATTTGCATCTATCGCTCCGCCTAACAAAAGGTTAAGAGCTTTTGAGAAATTAAGTTTAGAATCGGGAGAAACAAAAACGGTTGAACTTGCTATTGAAGCAAAAGATTTGGCCTTTGTAGGCATTGAAAATAATTGGATTTTAGAACCAGGAAGTTTTACTGCAAAAATTGCAGATCAAATAATAAATTTTGAAATAAATTAATCATCATGAAGAATCTACTTTTTTTCGTAGGAATTTTATTTTCCTTAATATCAATAATCAGTTGTGAGCAGTCTGATCCATCCGAAACAGGAGTAAGAATTGAAGATAGTCTTGTATTCTCAGGTTTTAAGTGGGGCATAAAAAGCAGTGAAGCACCTGTTGGCCCTGGTTATAATAAGTTTTCTAACAGAACTGAAGATATTTGGATTGATAGCAAAGAAAGATTGCACATGAAAATTGCAAACCACAGTTCAGGTTGGTATTCAACAGAGGTTATTACAAAAGAATTGGTTGGTTATGGAACTTACACATTTACTGTTTTAGGCGATTTAAAAAATATTCCAACAAACGTAGTTCTTGGCCTTTTTACTTGGGATACAGAAACATTTCAAACCGATGCAAATAGCGAGGTAGACATTGAGTTCTCTTATTGGGGAAATGATACATTATCTTCTTCATTAACCTATTCTGTTCAGCCTGTTTCTTTTGGTAGTTATAATGCCGAAAGAACAAATCATCCTCAATTTGATGGCGAAATTTTAAATGGAAAATCTACCCATATTTTTACTTGGACAGAAGACTTGATTTCTTGGGAAAGTTACACTGGGGGAGCAGATAATTTAGGTGATAAAATTGCCTCATGGAGCTTTGATAAGAACAATCCAGGAAAAGTAAAAGTTGAAGGAACTAGAATATCAAACAAGGTGGTAATTCCAAAACCTGGTGATAATACAAATATTAGAATTAACCTTTGGATTGGAGATTGGCAAGGACAGGGCCCAGAAGGGTTTTTTCCTTTAGACCTGCAAGAACGTGAAATAATTATTGAAACAGTTGCTTATGAGCCTTTAAACTAAAAATTTACCCGAAAAAGCAAAGCGCAGGCGGTCCAAGAACAAAAAACCAAAAATCAAGAAACAATAACCAAAAAAGGGAGCTTAACTCCCTTTTTTTTATGCCTAAACTATCGATTCAATAGCCTAATTGATTTCTAATTATTACAATCTATTAAAGCAAAAAAAAGTGGACTTAACGTCCACTTTTCTGTCTAAATTACCAAACTATGAAAAAGGTGATTTAGGGGTTATTGTTTAACCAATTGTTTTTCTAATTCTTCTAAAGATTTACCTTTCGTTTCCGGAACTTTTATTATAATAAATACCAAACCTGCAACAGCAAATAGCCCATAAATTAAAAAAGTCATTGAGCTGCCAAGAGTGGATAATTCCCAAGGAAATACAAATTGAACTCCAGCACTAACTGCAGAGTTAATAAAACCAACAAATGAAATTGCAACCCCTCTAATTTTAAGAGGGAATAACTCAGAAAATAAAACCCACATTACTGGACCTAGAGATATAGCAAAACAGGCTACAAAACCAAGTATTCCTATTAAAATGAGCATTGGGTTCATAGTAATAGCTGCAGTAATTACCTCTGATTCAAATTGCTTAGCTTTTGTTTCTCCTAATATTTCTTTACAAGCATTTTTGTATTCAACATCATTGGCAAAAGGCATTCCCACCAAAGGAGATAATTGAGCCTTAACTTCAGTATCACTAATCATTTCTAATTTTTCTTGGGTTAAAGAGTAAGTAGCAGTGCTAAATCCATAAGCCAATACTCCCATAAAAATTGCAATACCTCCAACACCAATCAACAAGAGAGGCTTTCTGCCTAATTTGTCAATCAAAAGCATTGCTAAAATGGTGAACACCAAGTTGGTGAGACCAACCAATATTGCTTGAATAAATGAGGCATCTGTTCCAATTCCCGATTGTTCAAAAATCATTGGAGCATAAAAGAAAACAGAATTTATCCCTGTTATTTGTTGTAAAATACCAATTACAAGTCCGATAGTTAAAACCAAGCCAAATGCAGGTTTGAAAATTTCAAACAAAGAGGCTTTTTCCTTGTCCTTATCCTTTTCTAAATTCTCTCTTACAGCTTCAATATCTGCCTTAGCTTCTTCTTCAGACCTAAATCTACACATTACTTCATAGGCTTCTCTTTCCCTTTTTTTCATCAATAGCCATCTTGGACTTCGGGGTACCAAATACAACCCGAAAAAATAAAGAACTGCAGGAACAGCTTCAACACCTAACATCCATCTCCAGTTATTTTCTTTTATTCCAAGAGCATCAACCCATGCTAAATCGGAGTTTGCTAAAGAGAGTATATAGAAGTTTGAGAAAAATGCCAACGATATTCCCAAAACAATATTTAATTGGTTAAAGGAAACTAGTTTTCCTCTTTGGTCTGGGGGAGCAATTTCTGCTATGTACATCGGTGCAAGTATTAGTGATGCGCCTACACCAATTCCTCCAAGCATTCTAAGGATTAAGAATAGGGTAAAGTTTGGAGCCAAAGCAGAGCCAATTGCTGATATAAAAAAGATTACAGCACAAATTCTGAGTAATGTTTTTCTTCCATATTTATCGCTTAACGGACCAGCCACCATCATGGCAAGTGCAGCAACAATTGTTAGAGAACTAACTGAAAAACCTAACTCAAGGTCGGTAAGATTAAAATCAATTTGTACAAATTTGTTTACCCCGGAAATTACCGAAGCATCAAACCCCATTAGTAATCCTCCTAGCGCAACTATGGTTGCAACTATTACAATAAACCGATTATTTATTTTCATAATTATATAGATAGAACTTTCTCAAATATATATTTTTTAACCTTATGGTAAAAAATACTATAAATAGAATTTTAGTCGAATTTTAACTAATTAAATTTAGGTTTCACATTGGTTAATATCACCAAAATATAGTAATTAAAACCTTTTGAATTTTGGAGAAGTAAATTTTAAAATTGCCTAAAATTAAGTATGAGAATACTTGCCTATTCTAACAAAAGCTTTTTGGTAATAATTTCATTGTTTATGATAACTGAAATAAGGTAAGTTCCACTAGGAGGCCTTTCTGAGAACTCTAGAATTACCATTGTTTGGTCTCCCATGTTGATTAAAGTAATGTCTGAAACATATTGTTTTCCAATTAAGTCATTTATGAAAAATCCAATTTCATTTTCTTGGGGTATTGGAAGAAGAATATTTACCTTATTATCAATTAATGGGTCATTAAAAGCATCAACATGTCCTGAGGCTTTCCACACAGTTGGATGCATTAAAACGGCAGAGTCAATACCTACTATATTGTCATGCATTTGGACCATTGATTTCCACCAATATTGTCTAATATTATTTTTAAGCTCTACTCCATTTTGAGCATAATCATATACCGC
>JABAYK010000009.1:0-9166 GCA_018609045.1 Flavobacteriales bacterium | reverse complement strand
CAATTAATGGGTTGGGGTATAATTTTACATCTTGGAAATTATCTTCATTTTGATTTACCGATATAGCAATAGGATCGAAGGTGGTGGTTTTTCCATCAAAATCTGTTTGGTTTAATCTATAATAGCAAATATCTGAGCAGGGCTAATCATCAGTGGCTTCATAAATTTGTATTAGGTTGGTTGTGCCAGCTCCTACTTTTTGTGTGAGTAATTCAAAATTTTTATTATCATTAGATTTTTCAAGGGTAAAGTAATCGTTGTTAATTTCAGATGCTGTAATCCAAAAAAGGTCTACTTGATTGTTATTTACTTTACCATCAAATTTTATTAATTCTACTGGTAATGGTGTAAGTTCGGTAAAGTTAAAAGTTACCCTATTTCCTCCGCCATTTTCAAAATAATCAAGAACCATATTATAGGTTCCGTTAAGAGTATCTATGGCGGACCTAGTTCTATATCCATGATTTGTGTAATCATTAATAAGGTAAGTAGCGCCTCCATCTAAACTCAGTCTTACTCCATCATCTCCACCAATGGTAAACTCATATTCGCCATGGGTAAAGGTTTTTTGCATTTTGTACCTTACAGTAAACGATTCAGAAACTATTGGGCAACCATTTATTGGAATATTTGTATTACTCCCGCCAAAACTCTGGTCAAACCTTTCGGTTTCTACCATAATTCCTTTATAATCGTTAATATTAAAGTTGTTTGTACCATCATATACATAGCCAATCCATTCTTCATTACCATAAATATTTGGGTCACCAGGTACTGAGTTATTTGAAATAAAAACAGTATTTGAATATGCTGAGTCTGTTCCGTTTCCGCCTTTTCTGCGGTAATACAATGTTGTATCTAATTGAAAACCAGATGGTGGGTCGTAAGAGTTACTTGTAGCGCCTGAAATATTGGTGAATGTAGAATTATCCGAAGAGATTTGCCATTGGTAATTTATTGAACCACCTGAACAAAAACCTGCATCTGTAATGCTTGATAAAACTGATGGGGCTATTGTACCTGAAGAGCCACAATATTCTTGATCTGACCCAATTTCGCCCCCAAAAGATGAGCCCAAACCTGATGAATAACTAAAGCTAACTCTATTATCTCCATAAGCCTCAAAATACTCTATAACAAAATCATATGTTCCATTTAAAAAAACTGTTTCAGAAAAGGTTGTGTATGATTGGGGAAAGTATCCATTTATTAAATAGGTACTTCCTCCGTCAATACTTAATCTAACGCCGTCATCTCCTCCAATGGTTATGTTGTAAAAGCCACAAGCAAATGTTTTTTGCATTTTATACCTTACCGAAAAGGTTGTTGGGTCAGTTTTACAGCCATTTGTAACCACTGAATCGTTTCCAAAATCACGATTAAAAATTTCTGACTCTGTTGTATATCCTATATAAAAACCTGTGGTAAAATTTTCTCTAGCGCTATAAACATACCCAATCCAGCTTCCATTGCCATAGGTGGTTTCATCACCTAATGGGGTACACTGTGTTTTACCCGAAAATGAAAATCCGATTAAGGCTAGTGTTAAAATGACAAAATATTTCATAAAACCTACTTTATACTTAGTACGTAACTTTCGGCAAAGGGTTTTACTTCAATATTAAGTGAGGCAAAACTAAATAGAGAGTAATAATAAAAGCTATAGATTAAGCGATTAATATTATTCTCACATCATTTTTTTGAAAAAAGCCATAAGTTCTTCTTTTTGAGAATCATCCATAACGGCTTCTGGATGTAAAAGAGTATAGCCTTTTAATGGCATTTCGCCTTTTTTTAGCATTTCAACGCATTCTTCCATTTTATGGTCTTTCTTTTTCTTCTCATAAGTGTTCCATTCTGAGAAGTTAAGATGTTTTCTTCCATCATCAATGTGGTCTTTAAGTAACCATCCTACTGGTTGCATGTAAGCATATTTAGGGAAAACAGTTTCATTAGAATGGCAATCGTAGCAGGCTGATTTGATAAGTTGCTGAGTTTCTTCGCTAACTTTTAGTTTGTTAAAAAAATCATTTCTTTCGTCAATAGGCGGATTATCAGTATCAATGCCAAAAAACTGAATTCCAATAAAAGCAATTACTAGGATGTAAATAATTCGATTAAGCATAATTTTTTATTTGGCAACCAAATTGACTTCTTTTTGGCAGAAAAACAAATTAAAAATAAATTATTTTAATTGTTGTATGAACAATTATTTTAGTGGTACGTTTGTAGTCTGAATTTAAACATGAAAAACAAAAAATTATGAAAAAACTAAACTTACTATTAATCGGATTTGGGCTATTATTAGCCTCTTGTGGTGGTGGAGAAACTGCTGAAACAACAAATGAAACAGCTCCTGCAAAAGAAGAAATGACTGCTAGTGAAGCAACATCTTACACTGTAAATACTGCAGAATCAAACATTCGTTGGGAAGGCGGAACAGCAGGAGTTACGGTATATTCTCACTTTGGAAACATTAAACTAAAAGAAGGTAGCGTAGAAGTTACAGGAGATAAAATCACAGGCGGAACAATAGTAGTTGATATGAAAACTATTGACCCCAAAGATGAAGGTTATTCTGAAGAAAATACACCTCAAGATTTAGTAGGTCATTTGTCAACTGGAGATTTCTTTTTGGTTGAAGAGTTTCCAACTGCAACTTTTGAAGTTACTGGTTCTGAAGGTAATAACGTTATGGGTAACCTTACCATTAGAGGAAATACTAACCCTGAAACCATCGTTGTTGAAAACGTTACCAGGGGCGAGGATGGTAGCATGTCTGCTACAGGTAAACTAGTTTTTGATCGTCAGAAATACGAAGTTAAATGGGCTCACTATTTAAAAGATGTAGTATTAAAAGACGAAATAGATTTAACTTTTAACTTAGTAGCTAGTAAATAAGTTATTTAAACCTTTAATAAAAAGCCCACCTCGATTTTTCGGAGTGGGCTTTTTTTTGTTTAGAACTTTAATAATGTATCATCCACCAAATTAGGTAAGGTCACCTTTAACCTTGGTTCTTTTTCCATGGCTCGCTTAATGGCAAAAATGGCTTCTTCGTTTCTTGCCCAACTTCTGCGGGCAATGCCATTGTTTACATCCCAGTGGAGCATACTTTTAAGTCTGCGGTCTGCATCTTGGGTTCCATCAAGTACCATCCCAAAACCACCATTAATTACTTCGCCCCAACCAACGCCACCACCATTGTGAATACTCACCCAAGTAGCGCCTCTAAAGCTATCGCCAATTACATTTTGTATGGCCATATCAGCGGTAAATTGAGAGCCATCGTAAATATTTGAGGTTTCGCGGTATGGTGAATCTGTACCAGAAACATCGTGGTGGTCTCTACCTAAAATAACAGGTGCAGAAATTTCACCAGATTTTATGGCGTTGTTAAAAGCCTCTGCAATTTTTATTCTTCCATCTGCATCAGCGTATAAAATTCTTGCTTGCGAGCCAACAACCATTTTGTTTTCACCTGCGGCTTTAATCCACTGAATGTTATCTTTCATTTGCTGTTGAATTTCAGCAGGAGATTCTTTCATCAATTCTTCCAATACTTCAGCGGCAATTCTATCTGTAGCCTCTAAATCTTTTGGGCTGCTAGAGGCGCAAACCCAACGGAAAGGACCAAAACCATAATCAAAACACAATGGCCCTAAAATGTCTTGCACATAAGATGAATATTTAAAATCACCATTTTCTTTTAAAATATCGGCATCTGCGCGGCTACTTTCCAACAAAAAAGCATTGCCATAATCAAAAAAGTAAGTTCCTTTGGCGGTGTGTTTGTTTATGGCAGAAACTTGTCGGCGCAAGCTTTCTTGCACGTATTCTTTAAATTTTGCGGGTTCGTTGGCCATCATTTCGTTGGCCTCTTCGTAGGTTAAACCTACAGGATAATAACCTCCCGCCCACGGGTTATGCAATGAGGTTTGGTCTGAGCCAATATCAATGTAAACAACTTCTTCAGCAAACTTTTCCCAAACATCAACCACATTGCCCTCAAAAGCAATTGAAACAACCTCTTTTTGGGCTTGGGCCAATTTAACACGGGTAACTAATTCATCGAGGTTAGCAATAATCTCATCCACCCAACCTTGTTCGTGGCGTTTTCTTGCCGCTTTTGGGTTTACTTCTGCAGTTACACTTACAACACCTGCAATATTTCCGGCTTTGGGTTGGGCACCACTCATGCCCCCTAAACCAGCGGTCAAAAACAGTTTTCCGGCTCGTTCAGTATCATTTATGCCAATTCGGCGCAAGGCATTCATAACTGTAATAGTTGTGCCGTGTACAATTCCTTGCGGACCTATATACATATAACTTCCGGCAGTCATTTGGCCATATTGGGTAACACCAAGCGCATTGAATTTTTCCCAATCGTCAGGTTTAGAGTAGTTCGGAATCATCATGCCATTGGTTACCACAACCCTAGGTGCATCTTTATGAGAAGGAAACAAACCCATTGGGTGGCCGCTATACATTGCCAAAGTTTGTTCTTCAGTCATTTCGGCCAAATACTGCATGGTTAACCGGTATTGAGCCCAATTTTGAAAAACAGAACCATTTCCACCATAAGTAATCAACTCATGTGGATGTTGAGCCACAGCATAATCTAAGTTGTTGCTCAGCATCATCATAATGCCTGCAGCTTGGGTACATTTATGAGGAAAATCGTTTATTGATCGAGCCGTAATTTCATAATCAGGTCTATAACGATACATGTAAATTCTGCCATAAACCTTAAGCTCTTCGACAAACTCTTTGGCCAATTCAGCATGAAACTTTGGTGGAAAATATCTTAAAGCGTTTTTTAAGGCCAACTTTTTTTCCTCTGGGCTTAATATTTCTTTTCGCTTTGGAGCGCGATTAATATTGGGGTCAAAAGCTTTTTGTTCAGGTAAATAGTCAGGTATTCCTTCTAGTATTTGAGCTTTAAAATTCGTTTTTGTTGAAGTTTCCATCTGCATGTGTTTGTGGTTCAAACTTAACCGATTTGAAGTTGAAATAGTTTAGTTTTTTTTCGATTTGATGATGCGTCCTTTGGTTTTATCAAATCCATACGGACAATGTTTGCATCCATTTTGGCAGCAATATCCTCTTTTTAAAAGATATTTTTCGGTAAAAACCATGTAACCTTCTTCAGAATAATAAAAATCATCAGGATCTAGTTTAGGTTTTTTCGAAAAGCCACTCATGTCGTCCATAGCTGCAAAGGTCTATAAAAATGTTTCATTTAAAACACAAATTAAAAGCTACTTGTTTCTAAAATCATTGATTCATTTACCAATTTTGACTTAAAATATCTTTCTTTTGAAAACTGCATGAATCTCTTAAATCAACTTCAGTTACCAAGTCCTGTTCAAAAATTTGAGTTTCCTGATGGAGTTGGAGCAGAAATAAATTTTTTCATCAAAAGAGATGACTTAATTCACCCTCACATTTCTGGCAACAAATGGA
Source organism: Flavobacteriales bacterium (assembly GCA_018609045.1). Lineage (GTDB taxonomy): Bacteria > Bacteroidota > Bacteroidia > Flavobacteriales_G > Salibacteraceae > JAAZVO01. Next base: position 3,700 of record JABAYK010000009.1, on the reverse strand, counting down.
GAAAGTTGAAACTGAATTTGCTAAACGCCCAAGCAAAAAAGCTTGATACTGTTCTAACTTTTGGAGGAGCTTTTTCAAATCATTTGGCAGCAACTGCTGTTGCTTGCCACCCACAGGGCCTTAAATCTATTGGAGTTGTTAGGGGAGAAGAGGTAGATTTGAATAATCCTACCATGAAGTTTGTTCAAGAATGTGGCATGGAGATTTTTCCTATTTCTCGAGAAGATTATAAACTCAAAACCGATGAAGGTTTTATACAAGGGTTACATGAACAGTTTGGTATATTTTATTTAGTGCCTGAAGGAGGAGCAAATTTTTATGGGTTAACAGGTTGTCAAGAAATTGTGACTGAAAATCCAGAAGATTTCGAAAAAATCGATTTGGTTTGTTGTTCAGCTGGAACAGCAACTACCATTTCTGGGATTTTGGCTGCTGATTTATTCAATTTTAAAACACTTTGTTTTTCGCCCTTTAAAGGTGGAGCGTTTTTAAAACAAGAAATCGAAAAGCATTTATTATTTGGTTATTGGGATAAAGAGTGGGTGGAAGAAAAGTTAAATTCAGTCGAGCTAATTTTAGATTACCATTTTGGCGGTTTTGGCAAAATAAAACCTGAGTTGATAAAATTTATAGATTGGATTTACACTGAAACTGGAATTCGGTTTGACTTATTGTACAATGGCAAAATGCTTTTCGCGATATATGATTTGTGTAAAAGGGGGTTTTTTAAATCAGGCCAAAATATAATGATAATTCACACCGGAGGAGTTCAAGGAAATGCAGGGTTTTCGAATGTTAAATTGTAAATTATTAATGCTCCATTTTTGATGTTGTGTTTTAATTTCTTTTAAGAATCTTTAATTTTAATAATATGAAAGACATCAACAATTAATTTTTGGTAACTGTTGGCGCAGTTTATATTTCATTGGGTTTTCAAAATTAGTTTCGTAAAGTGAGAATTTTGTGGCTTTTTGCTTTTTTGCCCATGTTTGTTTCTGCTCAAAAAATGAGTAGGCAAGAGTATATTGAAAAATATAAAGACATTGCCATTAGAGAAATGGATAAAACTGGAATTCCAGCCTCAATTACACTAGCACAAGGATGCTTAGAAAGCGGAAACGGAAATAGTGAACTTGCTCAAAAAGCTAAAAACCATTTTGGTATTAAGTGCCATAGTAGCTGGAAAGGCGAAGGTTTTTATATGGATGATGACGCGAAAGATGAATGTTTTAGGGTTTATAAAGACCCAGAAGAATCTTACAAAGACCATTCAGAGTTTTTGGTAAATGGCTCGCGCTACGATTTTTTGTTTGAATTAAAACCAACTGATTACAAGGGTTGGGCACATGGCTTAAAAAAAGCTGGTTACGCCACAAACCCTAAGTATCCTGATTTATTAATAAAAATTATTGAAGATGAGGAATTAAATCTTTTAGATGAGAAAAAAAGCAGATCCAAATCAAATAAAGAAACCTCTAAACCTACTTCAACTGCAGTAGTTCAAAATGGGGAAAGCACTAATTCTTCTATAAAAAGAATTATTAGAAATCCATATTATGAATCACCTGAAATTAAAATTCATGAGAATTTCATTAGATATTATGTTACCTCGCAAGATGAGTCTTTACAAGATATTGCAAATAAGTTCGAAATGAGAGTTTGGCAATTGCGCAAATACAATGAGCTGAGCAAAGATGTTGTTACTACAAAAGCAAATCAAATTGTTTATTTGCAGCCAAAACGCTGGATGGCCAAAACCAAGTTCCACATTGTAAAGAGTGGCGAAACTGTTTTTGATATTTCTCAGCAATATGGAATTAAAACCAAATGGATTTACAGAAGAAATAAATTGGATCCTTCAAATCCAATAACTCCTGGAATGAAGCTTAAATTACGTTAAGCCAACCTTTTTGAGCAGTTTTAAAAATATGTCTCTTATTGAACCAGCGTATAGCTCGGTTAAATCTCCGGAAAGTAATATGGCAATTAAAGCAAATGTGAATTCAATTTTTAAGTTGTAGTTGCTCATTAAAATTACAACTATTGTCATCAATGCAATCGATTCAACTAATTGCCAAATCTTGGTAATTAAATCGTAATAAATTTTGGCTTTATCAGCTATATATAAAAACAAGGCTACATTTAAATAACATAAAATAAATGCAATCAAAGCATTTAAAAAATTAGGCAAATAGTTGATATAGTCTTCATGTAAAATCATAGAAATTACATTGGCGTGAACTACAACTCCGTACATATCTGGATATGCTCTACCGGCTAATTGCTCATTTAGGGGGGTGTAAAATTTATCATCAATATGAAATTCGTCTCTTAAATGACGCCCCATGAAGCCAAAAAGCAAAATTTTATCTTTTATGATTGACCCATCAAAGTTTTCGTTCAAAACATCTTCAACGTCCAAAACCATAAACTTGCTTTTCATTAAATCATCAGGGTAAATATTACCTCTCCAATTTATTATTTCTTCAACGTTTGTTCTTTGCATCAACTTTTCAAATTTTGTTGAATCGAATAATTGGGCAATTTTGGCCGGGAAACTTAACATGGTTGAGTCGTTCATTTTTGCTCGTGGAATAAATCTCCTAGTGGTTCTAAAGCCTCCGCCATTGGCATCACCAGTATGTACATTTACATAAGCATTTACACCGTATTGGGTAAATTTTGGGTTAGAAGTTTCAAGACTGTGCCATGTAATATCTTTAACAGAGTCTAAATCATACATTCTTGCTCCTAAAACCAAATTTTTAACTTGAGAAAATGCCATCATCAAAGGGAAGTCTTGGTCTGGGGTTTTATCTTTAATAAAACGAATATCCATGGCCATAACCTTTGGTTGATATTTATTTAGAATATCAATTTGTTTGGCAATCGTGGCTCGGTTTGCTTCCCCTATGTTTATTAGCACAATATTTTCGTCAACCGCAATTTCTGCAGGATCGTGCAATTGGTTAAAAACAATATCGGTAGATTCAAAATCTTTTAGGGCTTCAGCAACGGGGTCTACAGCATCAAAACTTATAGGTAAACTTCCTATTCCTACAATTACAAAAAATATAAAAAGTGTGGCAAAAAGGGTGTCTAACTGAAAAATATATTTCATAAAGTAACTTTATTTTGGTACATCGGTATAAACATAATAAACAGGTACAATGTTAGCATTGCATAAAAATGTAATTAAATCATGAAATCAAAAAATATTATTTGAAATTCGACTAAAATAATTCAAAGAATTTTATACTTTTGTTAACCAATACTATTACTATGAAAACAAAACTTTTTCCAACGATTTTAGCTACAGTAATTAGCTTAACTTCTTTTGCACAAGATGTTGTTTTTAAAGCTTTGGCAAGTTCAGGAGATGCAACAATCGAAAGGTCGTCTACTCCAGGTGTTTATGATCCAATTAAAATGGGAACCCCGGTTTATAAAAATGATAAAATAATAATGGGTGCTAATGGATATTTGGGGTTAACTTCAACTGCTGGCAAAACTGTTCAATTAAAAGGTGAAGGTATTTATCCAGTTAATGATTTATCAGGAGATCTAAAAGCAGACCAATCTGATATTGCTTCAAAATACATTGCTTGCATTTTTGATGGAATGAAAAAAGAATCTTCTTCAATTTCATCTAACATGAGCTTAACAGGTAGTGTTGAAAGATCATTAGGAAATGCTGGAA